>JBOIFB010000004.1:0-35381 GCA_050741415.1 Burkholderiales bacterium
GGTCGCGCTGGTGATCGCCGAGTCGCGGCCGCAGGCGCAGGACGCGGCGGAAGCGGTGCTGGTGGAGTACGGGGATCTGCCGGCCGTCGTCGGTGCGCGAGAGGCCATCGCCCCCGGCGCGCCCCAGCTGCACGAGAGCATCGCCGACAATCTCCTGCTCGACTTCGCTGGCGGCGACGAAGCGGCGACCAACGCCGCGTTCGAGCGCGCCGCGCGCGTGGTGTCGCTCAGCGCCTATCACACGCGCGTAGTCGGCAATCCGATGGAGCCGCGCGCCTGCACCGGGGTCTACGACCCGGCGGGCGGCATCTACCAGCTGTACGCCTGCACCCAGGGCGCCTCGGCGATGCGCGGCCAGATCGCCGCCGTGCTGGGCGCAGCGCCGGAAAAAGTGCGCGTCATCGCGGAGGAGGTCGGCGGCGGCTTCGGCGTGCGGTTCAATGCCTATCCCGAGTATTGCGCCGTGCTGCTCGCGGCCAGGAAGCTCGGCCGACCCGTGAAATGGGTCGGCACGCGATCCGACGTGTTTCTCTCCGATGAGCAGGCGCGCGACGTGGTGCACCGCGGCGAGATGGCGCTCGATGCTTCCGGGCGCATCCTGGCCATGCGGTTCGATTTCGTCTGCAATCTTGGCGCCTACGTCGCGTTCACCGGCACCTTCGTCAATACCGTCAACCTGGTCAACGTGGCAAGCGGGGTGTACGACGTGCAGGCGATCTACGTGCGTGCCCGGCTCGCGCTGAGCAACACGGTGCCTACGGCTGCTTATCGCGGCGCCGGCCGGCCGGTCAGCTCGTACGCGATCGAGCGGCTGATCGATCAGGCGGCCTGGGAGCTGAAGATGGACCCGGCCGAGTTCAGGCGCCTCAACCTGGTGCCGAAGAGCGCCTTCCCCTACAAAATCGGGACCGGCTTCGAGTACGACTGCGGCGACTTCGAGGGCGTGCTGGCCGACGCGCTAAAGGCCGCGGACTGGAACGGATTCGAGGCGCGCCGCGCTGCGTCGGCGAAGCACGGCCGTTTGCGCGGGCGCGGCATCGCGAACTACATCGAGGCCACCGGTTCGGGCGGATTTGCGCCCTATGATCAGGTGCAGGTGGTATGGGACGATGAGGCGCGCATTACGCTACGCGCCACCTCGCACAATCACGGTCAGGGACACGAAACCGTGTTCGCGCAGATCGTCGCGGGCGCGCTCGGCGTGCCGATGGAATCGATCAGGCTGCGCACCGCGGATGCGGACATGAACCTGACCGGCAATCCCACCGGCGGCTCGCGCTCCCTGCACGGGGTGGGCAGCGTGATGCTGCTGGCCTCGGAGGAAGTGATCAGGAAGGGCATGGTGCTCGCCGCCGACGATCTGGAGGTGGCCCAGGGCGACGTCGAGTTCATCGACGGCTGCTACCGGGTAAAGGGCACCGACCGCGAGGTCGCGATTACCGCGCTGGCGAAGAAGCACCGCGGCGCATTGGACGTCGACCTGAAGGACAAGAAAGTCGGCTCGACGTTTCCGAACGGCTGCCACATCGCGGAGGTGGAAATCGAGCCCGAGACGGGTACGGTCGAGATCCTGTCCTATCTCGCCTGCGACGACGCGGGCAACGTCATCAATCCTCAGCTCGTGGAAGGGCAAATGCAGGGCGGCATCACTCAGGGCGCCGGCCACATTCTGGGTGAGCAGGCAGTCTACGATCGCGACACGGGCCAGCTGCTCAGCGGCAGCTTCATGGACTACCCCATGCCGCGCGCAGTGCTGGTCGACGGCCTTAGGGCGACGCACCACCCGGTGCCCACCAAGACCAATCCCCTCGGCGCCAAGGGCGTCGGCGAGGCCGGTGTCACGGGTTCGATGCCGTGCATCATGAATGCGATCATGGATGCGCTGCGCGGCGCGGGCGTAACCCATTTCGACATGCCGGCGAGCCCGCACCGAGTGTGGCAGGCGCTCCAGGCGGCGAGCAGGGGCGATCCGAGCGTCATGGCGGTGGAACAACGATGAGGAAAACCGAATGAAGGCATCGATGAAGCCGATCCGGAACGAATTCTCCTGGGGCACGATCGAGTGGCTGGCCAACGACGAAGTGGGCAACAGCCGGGAGCTCTCGCTCGCACGCATGACGCTGCCGCCCGGCAAGGGCACCGACACGCATGTCCACGCCAACTGCGAAGAATCGATCTACGTGGTGCGCGGCGAGGTGGAGTGCCGCATCGCAGATGATCGGGTGAGGATCAAGGCGGGCGGGCAGTCGGTGGTTCCCCGGGGCGCAGTGCACGGCATTCGCAACGCGGGCGATGCGCCGGCGGAGATCATCCTGTCCTACTCCTCCGCGTCGCGCGCCTTCGAGCTGGCCTGAAGCCCGATCCGGCGCATCACCCTGACCACGGTCAGGCCCTGCACCAGTATCGAGAATACCACCACCGCGTAGGTGACCGTGACCAGCGCGCCGCGCCACGGCACGTCAGGCAGCGACAGCGCGAGCGCGATGGAAATCCCCCCGCGCAGGCCGCCCCATGTCAGCGCTGCAATGATCTCGGGCGGGAATTCGGCCCGCAGTCCCGGCACCAGCGCCGGCAGCGACACCGAAACTAGGCGCGCCGACAGGACGATGGGAATCGCCAGCAAGGCGGCCCAGGCGAACGCCGTCTCGAAGTGCAGCAGCAGCGCCTCGAGTCCGATCAGCACGAATAGGATGGCATTCAGGATGCCGTCGATCAGCTTCCAGAACGTGTCGAGGTGCTCGCGCGTCTCCTTCGACATCGCGAAACGCCGGCCATGGTTGCCGATCAGCAACCCGGCCACCACCATGGCGATCGGGCCGGATAGATGCAGCGCGGTGGCGAGCGCGTAGCCGCCCATTACCAGCGCCAGAGTGATCAGCACCTCGACCTGATAGTCGTCGACCCGGCGCAGCATGCGATACGCAAGCAGACCCGCCAGCAGTCCGAACACCCCGCCGCCGACAACTTCCTGCAGGAACAGCCACAGCACCGCCGGCGGCGTGGCGGCGTGCTCGCCGGTGGCGATGCTGAGCAGGACGAGGAACACCACCACGCCGATGCCGTCGTTGAACAGCGATTCGCCGGCCATTTTGTTCTCCAGCGAGCGGTCGGCGCCCATCGACTTGAGGATGCTCAACACCGCAATCGGATCGGTGGGCGAGATCAGTGCGCCGAATACGAGGCAGTAGATCAGCGGAATTTCATGACCGAGCAATGCGAACAGCCAATAGGCGGCGTAGCCGATGATCGCCGTCGAGACGACGACCCCCAGGCTCGCGAGGAAGCCGATCGACCACTTTTGCTCGGCCAGGTCGTTCAGGTTGATGTGCAGCGCGCCCGCGAAAAGCAGGAAGCTCAGCATGCCGTGCATCAGCGTCTGATTGAAATCGATGCTCGCCAGCGCTTGGCGGGCGAGGTTCTCGAACGCGTGGCTGCCGAATTCGCCCAGGGCCACTGCTGCCAGCGATGTCACCAGCGCGCTCAGCATGAGCCCGATGCTCGACGGGAGCCGAAGGAAGCGGTAGTTCACGTAGCTGAAAAGCGCCGCGAGCGTGATCAGCACCGAAGCGGTGCCAAGAATCGTCATGATCTCCGACGATACACCCGCCGAGGCGGTCGGCGTCTCGTCTAAAAGGCGCTCGCGCGACGTCTCGGACTGCCGCTATGCTAGCGGGCATGCGCTACATCGACGTCTTCAACGGCGACGCCGACGGCATCTGCGCGCTGCACCAGCTGCGCCTGGCCGAGCCGCTGGATGCGGAGCTGGTGACGGGGGTGAAGCGCGACATCGAGCTGCTGCGGCGCGTGCGCGCGGGCGCGGGCGACCGCGTAACGGTGCTCGACGTGTCGCTCGGGCGCAATCGGTCAGCGCTGATGGCGCTGCTGGAACGCGGCGCGAGGGTGCGCTACTTCGATCACCACGCTGGCGGCAAGGTGCCGTCGCATCCGGGGTTCGAGCCGTACATCGACGAGTCGGCCGACGTCTGTACCAGCATACTGGTCGACCGCTACCTGCAAGGGCGATTTCGCGTCTGGGCCGTGGTCGCCGCGTTCGGGGACGGGATGCCGGAGGCCGCGCAGGGGCTGGCGTCGGACCTGAACCTTCAGGCGGAACCCCTGGCGGCGCTGCGCGCACTGGGCGAGAACTTGAACTACAACGCTTACGGCGACGATGAAACCGATCTGCTGGTGCCGCCGGCTCGACTTTACCGTAGCGTGAGCCGTTTCTCTGACCCGTTCCGGCTGCTTGATGAGGAACCGCTGCTGAAGCGACTGGACGAGGAGCGTCGGGCGGATCTTGTTCGGGCGGTGGCGCTCGCGCCGTACCGAGATTCCGGGCGCGCCGACGCGTACGTCCTGCCGAATGCGCCCTGGGCGCGGCGCGTCATCGGCAGCTTCGCCAATCAACTTGCAGCTGCGGCACCTGCGCGGGCGCATGCCGTTGCGGCACCGAATACGCGCGGCGGCTACACGGTCAGCGTGCGCGCACCGAGCGGCGACGAATTTTCGGTTGCCGGGTTCTGCCGTGCGTTCGGTGGCGGCGGACGCCGTTCCGCCGGAGGCATCGATCACCTGGCGCCTGCCCGGCTCGACGCATTGCTCGACGCGCTCGAGCACGGCCTTGAATGACCGAGCGCTCGCGCACGAGTCGATCTGCCTCGGAGTCGTGGTGATCGTCGCACCGCCGAACGCGGTATAGTCCTAGGCTGGGGGAGAGAAATAGTGCAATTGCCAAGGACGAGGGGTGGAGGAAAGTTCATTTGATCGTGAGGCCGCAGCGGCCTATCTAAGCAGCGCGCTGACGCGCGAGCGTTTTCTTCTGTACTGCCAGCCGATTATTCAGGTGGGCGCGCCGCAGGCCGAGCAACGTTTCTTTGAGGTGCTGGTACGATTTCGGGACGAAGAGGAGGGCCTGCTGCCTCCCGGATCGTTCATTCCGGTTCTGCAGGAAGCGGGCTTGATGCCGCTGTTGGACAGGTGGGTCGTGTCGACGGCGATCCGGAAGCTGCGCAGCACCGCGCAAGGCGGTGGCGTTGCCCCGCGCTTCAGCACCAACCTTTCCGCCGAGGCGCTCGTTGACAACACCTTCCCGGGATTCGTTGCGGCCGAACTCGGCGCTGCGACCGAGTTGGCGCAATGCCTGATGCTGGAGATACCGTTTGACGAGGCCGCGCAGCGGCCGACTGAGTTCAGCGCCGCGGTATCCGGGTTGACCACGCTCGGCTGCGCGGGCTGGGCGAAGCCTGCCACGCGCTTGGCATGAAAGTCATCGCCGAGTCGGTGGAGCGAATAGAGGCGCTCGGGCTACTTTCGTTGCTCAATGTCGAATTCGCTCAGGGGTTCGCGCTCGGCGAACCAAAACCCCTTTAGCAGCCGATGCAATTTGGCGATCTCTAGGCGGGGATCACCGCGTCGTCTCTCGACTGGGTGCGCTCGCCGCCGCCTCGCCCGTGATCCAAAGGCGAGGTAATGGTCGCGGGCGTCAGGACCGCCGTGTGCAGCGACGAGATCTGCAATCCGACGTCCATGTAGTAGTAGAACAGGAACATCAACGCCAGGACGCCCATCCCCGCGGTGATGCGTACGCTCTGGTCGCGCCTGATCGATGCGGCCCCGCTGGAAGATGGCGCAATTCTAGCGACGTACTCGTCGATTGCGCGACGCGACCTGAAGTTGCGTCCGGTCCGCTGCTCGAGATAGCTGAGCAGTTGGTCGCTCGATTCGATCGAAAAGTCGGTTGGTTCCATGACGCCGCAAGTATTCCCGTAGGATCAAAAACTGCCACGTCTGGCGGGAGTACGCAATGAAGAAATTCCGCGCTATCCGCACAATTTATCCCTGCGTCCGCACGGCCCTCTCAGGGCGCACGTGCGGCGATGGGAAGCCTGCTTGTGAATTTATGTGAGCCGCCCCTACGGACGGGCGGCGCGATGGTGGTGGAGGCGGCGGGAATCGAACCCGCGTCCGCAAGCCCTACACAGTCAGGACTACATGCTTAGCCTGGTCATTTGGATCTCGCCTCGCGCCCCCCGACCGGCAGGCTGGCGTTCGGCCAGTCGCTTCGACGGATCCACGCGGCCAAGCGACCAGACCGCGCAGAGAGGCTGATGTGAATGACGCTGCACCCCTTTCGGGGCCTAGCCCATCAGCAAGCTAGTGCAGCGTCTAGCCGGTATTAGGCGGCTAGAGCGAAACGCTCGTCGTTGGCGTTTGTAGATTTCCAGCTGGATTTACGAGGGAACTGGTCCTCGGCATGCCCTGCACTGCTTCGCGACCCACGTCGAAACCAAGTCGCCCCCGTGATTGTCAATGCGTACCTCATTGTCTCATATCGGGGCGTGGCTGCGGTTTTCGGGCCGCTTTACGGTTCGTTCAGAGTTGCGCGATCAGATCCAGAGGATGAGCAATCACCGCGTCGGCGTTCCAGTTGTGCGGATCGCCGTTGTCGACACCGTGGTAGCCGTATTGCACCGCGATGGCCCGCATGCCGGCCGCACGCGCAGCCTGCACGTCGCGCAGATCGTCGCCCACATAGCAGCATTGCCCCGGCGACAGCGCCAGCGCGCCGGCGGCATGCAACAGCGGGGCGGGGTGAGGTTTGGAGTGCGGCGTAGTGTCGCCGCAGACCACGCAGTCAGGTGCGATTCTCAGGGCGGACACCAGGGGCGCGGTGAAGCGGGTAGCCTTGTTGGTGACAATCCCCCAGGCCAGCCCATGGGTGCCGAGCTGACCAAGCAGCTGCGCGACTCCCGGAAATAATGTAGTGTCGACGCACAAGTGCGCGCCGTAGTGCGTCAGAAATGCTTCGCGCATGCTCTCGTAGGCTTGATCGCCGGGCATCAGGCCCAGTCCCACGCGCAGAAGTCCGCGCGCGCCGCTGGATGCGTAGGGGCGCACCTCGTCGACCGAAAGTGCAGGCAGCCCGCGCTCGGCGCGTAGACGATTCACCGCTGCGCCGAGGTCCGCGGCGGTATCGGCCAGCGTGCCATCGAAGTCGAACAGCACGGCACGCGTTCCGTACCGCACCGCCGGCTCAATCATCGCGGACGCAACGCAGCAGGTAGTTCACGCTGCAATCGTCTCCGAGGGCGTAGCGGCGCGTAAGCGGGTTGTACGTCATTCCGACTACTTCCTGAAGGCTGAGCCCGGCGGCGCGACACCATTGCGCAAGCTCATGCGGCTTGATGAACCTCGCGTAGTCGTGCGTGCCCTTCGGCAACAGCTTGAGCAGGTACTCGGCGCCTACGACCGCGAACAGGTAGGACTTGGGGTTGCGGTTGATGGTCGAGAAGAACGCCTGGCCGCCGGGCGCGGTCATCCGCGCGCAGGCGGCCACGATGCTTGCGGGATCGGGAACGTGCTCGAGCATCTCCATGCAGGTCACGGCGTCGAAGGCGCGCGCATGCATTTGCGCGTATTCCTCGGCGGATGACAGTTCGTAGCGCACCGAGAGCCCGCTTTCACGCAAGTGAAGCTGCGCGACTTTCAGTGCCTTGGGCGCCAGGTCGATCCCGCTGACTCGAGCGCCACTAGCGGCCATCGCTTCGGCCAGGATGCCTCCGCCACAGCCGACGTCGAGTACGGTTTTGCCTGGCAGTCGCGCGTGTTGATCGATCCATTCCAGGCGCAGCGGGTTGATCTCGTGCAGTGGCCGGAATTCGCTCTCGGGATCCCACCAGCGATGCGCGAGCCCGCTGAATTTCTCCAGCTCTGCCGGGTCGACGTTCGGGCTTGCGCTCATCTGCAGTCGGGGTCGGAATCGGGAACGAGGTGGGCCACCATGCTACGCCCTGGCGCCAAAAAAAAGCCCCGCTCGGGCAGGGCCTTTCTTCCCGGGACCGGGCGTCAGTGCGATTGCGTGCCGACCACCTCGATCTCGACGCGGCGATTCGGCGCGAGACACTTGATCAGCGCAACCCGGCCAAGGCTTTTCGGGCAGGCCTTCACCTGCTGGCTTTTGCCCTTGCCCTCGGCATAGATGCGTTTGGCATCAACGCCCTTCGAAACCAGGAAGGCTTTCACGGAATCGGCGCGGCGCACCGAGAGTTTCTGATTGTAAGCGGAACCGCCGATCGGATCCGTGTGGCCGATGGCGATCACGACCTCGAGATTCATGGCCGAGATCTTGCCAGAAAGATCGTCCAGCTTCGCTCTGTCCGCGGGCGTGAGGTCGGACTTGTTGAAGTTGAACAACAGGTCCGACTTGAGGTCGACCTTCTGCGGGGCGACCACGGGCACGGGAGCCGGCGTGGGCGCTGGCGCGGCCATGGGTGCCGGGGCCGGGGTGGGCGCCGGGGCCGCCATGGGCTTCGGCGCGGGCTTCTTCACCAGTTCCGGATCGCATTCGGCGGTTGCCATGGCGGGCGTCCAGGCGCCCGAACGCCAGCACAGGCCGGCACTGTCCTTCCAGACAATTCCGCCGCCGACGGCGGAGGTCCAGTAGCCGCCATCCGATTGCGCGGCGGCGTTGAATGAGGTCACACAAAGCGCAAGGCCCGTGGTGACGATGGCCAGCATGCATATTTTCTTGCTCATTTGTCAGATTCTCCGAAGTGTGCGGGTAAGCACCGCATTGCCTACAGGTGAGGAATGTGCAGGGAATTACTTAATAGAGTCTTAATGGCTAAGCCCGCGCACAGAGGGGGGCTCAAAGGTGGCTGTCCTGATTCGAGGACAGTGCATTTTGCCACATTTCGCAGCGCGCGTCCAAGCCCGCGAACGTGCGTTCCTGAAACGTCCGGTCGTTCATGACAAGACGTCCCGCAACCCAGACGTGGGTGACCTGTTCGCGCCCGGCCGCGTAAACGAGATGTGATACGACGTCGTAGCACGGCCGAAGCTCCGGCCCGCTGACACGCACCGCCGCAAGGTCGGCTTCCTTGCCTTGCGTGATCGATCCAATCCGGGATTCCAATCCCAGTGCCGTGGCGCCGCCGAGGGTCGCGGCGCGCAACGCAGCGTGAGCTGGCATTGCTTCGGCATCGTGCGCCACCGCCTTCGCAAGCAACGCCGCAGTACGCATTTCCTGGAACATGTCGAGGCGGTTATTGCTTGCCGCGCCGTCCGTACCGAGGGCGACGTTCACGCCCGCCCTGAGCAGCGCGGCGACCGGCGCGAAGCCACTTGCAAGTTTCAGGTTGGATGACGGGCAGTGCGCTACGGAACAGCCGTGTCGGGCGAGTAGCGCAATTTCGGCGTCCGACAGGTGCACGGCGTGCACGGCAATGAGCCCGGGTCCGAGCAGGCCCAGGCGGCGCAATCTTTCCAGCGGCCGAGCGCCGTGCTCAAGTTCCGAGCGCGAGATCTCGTCCGTAGTCTCGTGCACATGAATATGCACCGGCAGGTCGAGCTCAGCGGAGAGCTTTGCGACCTTGGCAAAGCTCTCGTCAGAAACGGTGTACGGCGCATGTGGCGCCAGGCAAAAGCTGACCAATGGCTGGTCTGCATAACGATCGCGCAGCGCGAGACCCTTGCGCAGGTAGTCATCGGAGTCCGTCGCGTATGCCGAGGGGAAGTCTATGATGATCGCGCCGAGGCAGGCGCGCATATTCGCCGCGAGTGCCGCTTCCAGGGCGGCCTCCGGAAAATAGTACATATCGTTGAAACATGTAATTCCCCCGCGCAACATCTCCGCGCACGCGAGCAAAGTCCCGTCCTTCACGAACTGCGGCGATACGTGCTTGGCTTCGGCCGGCCAGATGTGTTCCTGCAGCCAGCGCATGAGCGCCATATCGTCCGCGATGCCGCGCATCAGCGACATTGCCGCGTGCGTATGAGCGTTGACCAAGCCTGGAATCAGCGCGTGCTCGGGAAGATCGATCGCTGGATACCGGGCGTAATGCTCTCGCGCGGCTTCGGCGGGCAGTACCGCTTCAATATGGCCGTCGCGCACCGCTACCGCATGGTGCTCCAGCACCACGCCTGTCGGCTCGACCGGTACCACCCAGCGTGGAAGGATCAGCGTAGTCGTAGTGTCTGGCACAGAAAGGCCACGCGCTGGCGGGGCCTGCTCCTCTTGTTCAGGCTGAGCCGCCGCTACGAAAACACGCGGACATCGCCGACGATTTGCTGCATTTTAGGCATGGCGCGTGAGCGGCGACAAGACGCCGTGACGTCGCTTGCACGCCGCAGCACGAAGTCGATCGGCCGCGGCGCGACTGTGCCGGATAACAGTGAGGGATCAACGAAAGAGCACTGTTCCGCGTGTTAAAATCTCCTGCTTTTCTCGCCGTCCCCGTTTGCCTCGCTCTGCCGGAGCGGAACTGGCGGTCGCCGAGAGCCGTCATTCGCGAGCCGAGCATGGATCAATTCGCTAAGGAAACGCTTCCGGTCAGTCTCGAAGAGGAGATGCGCCGCTCGTACCTCGACTACGCGATGAGCGTAATTGTCGGGCGCGCGCTTCCGGACGTGCGGGACGGGCTCAAACCCGTGCATCGGCGAATCCTGTACGGCATGAACGAGCTCGGCAACCACTGGAACCGTTCCTACAAGAAGTCCGCGCGCGTTGCGGGTGACGTCATGGGCAAGTATCACCCGCACGGCGACGCCGCGATCTACGACACGATGGTGCGCATGGCGCAACCCTTCAGCCTGCGCTATTTGTTGATCGACGGGCAAGGGAATTTCGGTTCGATCGACGGCGACAACGCGGCGGCGCCGCGCTACACCGAGGTGCGGCTGACAAAGTTTGCGCATGAATTGCTGGCCGACATCGACCGCGAGACGGTCGATTTCGTGCCCAACTACGACGGTCAGGAGCAGGAGCCGACGGTGCTGCCGACACGCGCGCCGAACCTGCTGGTCAATGGGTCCTCCGGTATCGCCGTAGGCATGGCAACCAATATTCCGCCGCACAATCTGTCTGAGGTGATCGCCGGGTGCTTGCACGTGCTGCACTATCCTGAATGCGCGATCGAGGAGCTGATCAAGCTGATGCCGGCGCCGGACTTTCCGACCGCCGGAATCATCTACGGCGTTTCCGGCGTGCACGAGGGCTATCGTACCGGCCGAGGCCGGGTCGTCATACGTGCGCGCGCGCACTTCGAAGACGTGGGCAAGGGTGATCGGCAGGCGATCATCGTCGACGAGCTTCCCTACCAGGTGAACAAGAAATCGCTGTTGGAGAAGATCGCGGAGCTAGTGACCGACAAACGGATCGAGGGCATTTCCGACATTCGCGACGAGTCCGATAAGGATGGCATGCGGGTGGTCATCGAGCTGAAGCGCAATGAGATTCCCGAGGTAGTGCTGAACAACCTCTACAAGCTTACTCAGCTGCAGGACAGTTTCGGCATGAACATGGTCGCGCTGGTGGACGGACAGCCGAAGGTACTCGACCTGAAGTCGATACTCGAGGCGTTCATCGCGCACCGGCGCGAAGTCGTGACGCGGCGCACCGTATTCGAGTTGCGCAAGGCGCGCGAGCGCGGCCATGTTCTCGAGGGCCTGGCGGTTGCGCTATCGAATGTGGATGAGGTGATCGAGCTGATCAAGAAGGCGCCGACGCCGGCGGATGCCAAGCGCGGGCTGATGGAGAAGGTCTGGCCGTCGCCGCTGGTGCGCGAGATGTTGGCCAGGGCCTCTGCCGGCCAGTTCCGACCGGAGGGCCTGGGCGCCGAATTCGGTCTTGCCGGCGACGGTTACCGTCTGTCCGACGAGCAGGCACAAGCGATATTGGAACTGCGGCTGCAGCGCCTCACGGGGCTCGAGCAGGACAAGATCCGCGACGAGTATCGTGAGGTAATCGAAACGATCGCCGACCTGTTCGACATTCTCGATAAACCCGCGCGCGTGGTTGCCATCATCGCCGACGAGCTGGCAAAGGTGCGGCAGGAGTTCGGCGACGCGCGCAGGAGCGAAATCGTCACCGTCGCAGAGGATATTTCGGTCGAAGACCTGATCGCGCCGCAGGACATGGTGGTGACCTTCTCGCATGGCGGCTATGCAAAGTCTCAGCCGCTTGGCGATTACCACGCGCAGCGTCGTGGCGGGCGCGGCAGGATGGCCGCGTCGACCAAGGAAGATGACTTCATCGAGCGACTCTTCGTCGCGCACTCGCACGACTACTTGCTGTGCTTTTCCAGCCGCGGTCGCCTCTACTGGCTGAAGGTGTATGAGGTGCCGCAAGGCAGCCGCGGCAGCCGCGGCAAACCGGTCGTCAACATGTTCCCGCTCGAGGAAGGCGAGAAGATCACTGCCGTCGTTCCGGTGCGTGAATTCGACGAGCAGCACTACGTATTCATGGCGACGGCAAAAGGCACGGTGAAGAAGACTGCTTTGGTGGATTTCTCTCGCCCCCGACCGTCCGGCATCATCGCCGTCAACCTAGACCAGGGCGACTACTTGGTCGGTGCGGCGCTGACCGACGGCCACTGCGACGCGATGCTGTTCTCGTCGGAAGGCAAGGCGGTCCGTTTTTCCGAAGATGACGTCCGTTCGATGGGACGCCAGGCTACTGGCGTGCGCGGCATGCGCTTGGGCCCAACCGCCCGGGTGGTCTGCATGCTGGTGGCGCGGAACGATGAGCAGACGGTGCTGACCGCGACCGAAAACGGCTTCGGCAAGCGCACCGCAGTGAAGGAATACACGCGTCATGGACGCGGGGGCCAGGGCATGATCGCAATCCAGGCATCGGACCGCAACGGGCAACTGGTTGGCGCGGTGATGGTGGACGACCGAGACGAGGTGATGCTCATCTCGACCGGCGGCGTCCTGATCCGCACCGCAGTGGCACAGATCCGCGAGCAAGGCCGAAGCACGCAGGGCGTTACGCTGATCGCGCTTGACGAAGGCGAGAAGCTTGCAGGGATCGAGCGCATCGAGGAGCGCGACGATCAGGTGAACGGCAACGGCTCTGGCGGCGAGGACGGCGGCGCGGAGTCGGCTGCCGCGCCGCACGGCGAGACCTTGCACTGATGAGCCGCCTGTTCAATTTCAGCGCCGGCCCGGCGATATTGCCGGAAGAGGTGCTTGCTCGTGCCGGCGACGAAATGCTCGACTGGCACGGCTCGGGCATGTGCGTCATGGAAATGAGCCATCGCGGCACGGAATTCATTGCGATCGCGGACGAGGCCGAACAGGATCTGCGCGACCTGATGTCCGTCCCGGCCGGCTATAAGGTGCTTTTTCTGCAGGGCGGCGCGACGTTGCAGTTCGCGCAGGTGCCGATGAACTTTCTTAACGGCAGGGATAAGGCGGACTACGTCATAACCGGCGAATGGTCGAAGAAGGCCGCCAAGGAAGCGCGGGCCTATTGCGATGTGCGAATCGCGGCAAGCTCGGAGGACCGTAATTTCACTTACGCACCGCCGCAAGAGGCTTGGAATCTGAGCGCCGACGCGGCCTATGTGCACTACTGTTCAAACGAGACGATAGGCGGGGTCGAGTTCAACTGGATTCCGGATTGCGGCGGCGTTCCGCTGGTCGCCGATGCGTCGTCGCATATTCTCTCGCGACCGATCGATGTGTCGAAGTTCGGCTTGATCTACGCCGGCGCACAGAAGAACGTGGGTCCAGCGGGACTCACGATCGTGATCGTGCGCGAGGATCTGATCGGGCACGCCCAAAGAGGCACGCCGACAGTAATGGACTACAAACAACAGGCGGACGCGAGGTCGATGCTGAATACGCCGGCGACTTACGCCATGTACGTTGCCGGCCTGGTATTCAAATGGATCAAGCGCGCGGGCGGGCTCGCCGGGATCGAGCAACACAATCTGGCCAAGGCGAACCTGCTTTACGATTTTTTCGACCGTAGCGCATTCTTCCGCAATCCGGTGGCGAAGAGCGACCGCTCGCGCATGAACGTGCCGTTTACCCTCGCAGATCCGAAGCTGGACATCGAATTTCTCAAGGGCGCAGAGCAGCGCGGGATGGTCCAGCTTAAAGGCCATCGCTCGGTCGGCGGCATGCGCGCATCGATCTACAATGCGATGCCCGTCGAGGGCGTCCGGCACCTCGTCGCGTACATGAAGGAATTCGAAGCGCGACATGGCTGAGCGAGCTGCGCGTAAGACCGAGATACTGGTTCTGAATCAGATCTCGCCCGCGGGACTCAAGCAGTTCCCCTCGGAGATCTACGTTACCGTCAAGGAGTCGCAGTCTCCCGATGCAATTTTGGTCCGCTCCCAGGATTTGCACGGCTTTTCATTCGGCTCGAATCTGAAGGCCGTCGGGCGCGCCGGCGCCGGGGTCAACAATATTCCAGTGCGCGAGCTCTCGGCGCGCGGGGTGCCGGTATTCAATGCACCGGGTGCGAACGCGAACGCAGTGAAGGAGCTCGTTATTGCGGGTATGTTGCTGGCTGCGCGCAACCTGGCGAGCGCGCTGGAGTTCGTGCGCGCGCTCGATCCCCGCGCGGGAGACCTGGAGCGGGCGGTCGAGAGCGCGAAGAAGCAGTTCGCGGGCGTGGAGCTGCCGGGGCATACCCTGGGCGTTATCGGCCTCGGCAAGATCGGCAGCATGGTGGCAGACGCGGCGATCCGACTCGGCATGCACGTGCTCGGCTACGATCCGGAGATCACGGTAGACGCGGCATGGGGACTGCCGTCCGGGGTGCGCCGGGCGGGCTCGATCGACGAGGTTCTGCGGGCAAGTCACTTCGTGACCTTGCACGTGCCATTGCTGGATTCCACCCGTAATATGGTCGGGACGCACAACATCGAGCACTTACGGCCAGGCTCGGTGCTGCTCAACTTCTCGCGCGAAGAAGTGGTCGAAAACGCAGCGGTGACGAGAGCCCTGGAAGCAAACCGGCTGAAGTACTATGTGAGCGATTTCCCGGCGTCCGAATTGCTCGGTAACCCCGGTGTCGTGGCACTGCCGCACCTAGGCGCGTCGACGCGCGAAGCAGAGGAGAACAGCGCGGCGATGGTCGTAAACCAGCTGCGCGACTACCTGGAGGACGGAATCCTGCGCAATGCAGTCAATTTCCCCGAGGCGGCGATGGCGCGCGAATCCCCGTATCGGCTGGCGATCGCGAACACGAACGTCCCGGACATGCTGGCGCGGATTTCCCATGCCTTGGGCAGGAGCGGAATCAATATTCACAACATGTTGAACAAATCGAGGGTGGACATGGCGTATACGCTGGTCGATGTCGACAGTGAGGTCAGGCAGCAGACCCTCGACGAGCTGCGCCAGATCGACGGCGTGCTCGGGGTGCGCTATCTTGCCAAGTAGAAGATAGAAGCCGGGCCTGCGGCGACCAATTCGGACGGGGATGAGAGAGTTGTGGCGGAAATCGAGAAACTCCGCGGCGAGATCAACGCGATCGATGACGAACTTCTGACGCTAGTCAATCGGCGGGCGGAACTCGCCCGCCGCATCGGCGAGCTTAAGTCAGGTGGGAGCGCCTACCGGCCGGAACGGGAAGCGGAGATACTGCGCCGCGTCGTGCAGGGCAACCCTGGGCCGCTTTCGGGCGAACGCGTGGCCGCGGTGTTCCGCGAGGTAATTTCGGGCTGTAGGGGAATGGAGGGCACGATCCGCGTCGCGTATCTCGGGCCCGAGGGAACTTTCAGTGAGCAGGCGATGAGGAAGCAGTTCGGCCAGGCCGCGCAGGGACTGCCAGGGGTGTCGGTTGACGAAGTGTTTCGCCAGTGCGAATCCGGCGCCGCGCAATTCGCCCTCGTGCCGGTCGAGAATTCGACCGAGGGCGCAGTCGGCCGCACGCTCGATCTGCTGTTGCTGACGCCGCTCAGGATCTGTGGTGAAGTCGAGTTGCGCGTGCACCAGAACCTGATGTCGCGCTCGGCCGACTCGAAATCGATCCGGCGCGTGTACTCGCACGCGCAGTCGCTTGCCCAGTGCAACGCGTGGCTCAACCAGAATTTGCCGACTGCTGAGCGCGTTCCCGTGGCATCGAACGGCGAGGCCGCGCGGCGCGCTGCCGAAGAAGAGGACGCGGCGGCGATCGCCGGGACTGGGGCATCCGAGCGCTACGAACTGAACCTGCTTGCGCGGTCGATCGAGGACGACCCGACCAATACTACCCGCTTTCTAGTGCTCGGAACGCTCCATTGCGCGCCGAGCGGGAACGACCGAACCGCGATGGTGATGTCGGCCGAGAACAAGCCCGGTGCTGTTCATGCACTGCTTTCGCCGCTTGCCGCGAATGGCGTCAGCATGACGCGAATCGAATCGCGCCCGTCGCGCGCGATGCGCGACGCGCTCTGGGAGTACGTCTTTTTCATCGATGTCCAGGGGCACCAGGAGGACAAGCGCGTCGCCACGGCGCTGTCCGAGCTGAAGCGGCAGGCGCCGTTCCTGAAGGTCCTGGGTTCCTATCCCACAGCAGTTGCGTAGCGCGACATCAGCCATGAGTGCCTTACCGACAAATATGGACCTCTGCGAGCTTTCGCCCTCCTACGTACGCTCGATCGCGCCCTACCAGCCCGGCAAGCCGATCTCCGAGCTGGCGCGCGAGATGGGACTGCAGGAGAAGAGCATCGTAAAGCTCGCGTCAAACGAGAACCCGCACGGCATCGGACCGCGAACGCGAGCGGCGATCGACGCGTCGCTGGGCGATGTGGCACGCTATCCCGACGGTAACGGTTACGAGTTGAAGGTCGCGTTGTCGAAGCGCTACGGCGTCGAGATGTCGTCGATTGTGCTCGGTAACGGCTCGAATGACTTGCTCGAGCTGGTCGCGCTGGCATTCCTGAGCGCTGGACGCTCGGCAGTGTTCTCGCAGCACTGCTTTGCCGTCTATCCCCTCGCAACGCAGGCGCGCGGTGCACGCTCGATCGCGGTTGCCGCCAAGGCATTCGCGCATGACCTCGACGCGATGGCGGCCGCAATCGGCGAGGATACCTACGTGGTCTGGATCGCGAACCCGAACAACCCGACGGGGACGTACGCATTCCCGGAGCGGCTCGAAGCCTTTATCCGGCGCGTACCGGAGCGCGTCATTGTGGTGCTCGACGAGGCCTACAATGAATACCTCCCGGCGGACACCAAAACCGATACGGTGAGATGGCTCAGGCGCTATCCGAACCTGGTCATCACGCGGACCTTCTCCAAGGCGTACGGACTTGCCGGCCTGCGAGTCGGCTACGCCTTGGCGCATCCTGCGGTCGCCGACGTGATGAACCGCGTGCGCCAGCCATTCAATGTCAACAGCATAGCGCTCGCGGCCGCTACGGCGGCGCTAGGCGACATGGAGTTCGTGGCCATGAGCTACGCCGAGAATCTTCAGGGACTGCGCCAGCTCGAGGAGGGCGCGAAGGCGCTCGGGCTCGAGTACATCCCTTCGTTCGGCAATTTCCTCGCCATACGAGTCGGCAGAGCGGGCGAGGTTTACAAGCGGCTGCTGCGCCGCGGCGTCATCGTGCGCCCGGTCGGCGGCTACGAGTTGCCGGAGCATCTGCGTGTGACCGTTGGCACGCCCGCCGAAAACGAGATGTTTCTTGCGGCGCTCAACGTCAGCCTGAAGGAATGAACCGGGACGCGGAGGGATCGGGCGCGCGCTTTGGACGCGTCGCAGTCATCGGTGTCGGGCTCATCGGCGGTTCTTTCGCGCTCGCGCTCAAGGCGGCGAAGGTCTGCGCGCAGGTCGTCGGGGTGGGCCGCGGCAGAGCGAACCTTGATGCGGCCGTGGCGCTGGGCGCTATCGATGTCGCTGAACGCGACACGGCGCAAGCGGTGCGCGGCGCGGACCTGGTCCTGGTCGCGACGCCGGTGGCGCAGTGCGCGAGCGTGTTTTCGGCGCTCGCGCCGGCACTTTCTCCGGGCGCGCTGGTGATCGACGCGGGGAGCACCAAGCAGGACGTGATCGCAGCGGCGCGCGAGTATATGGGCTCCAAAATCGCGCAATTCGTGCCGGGGCACCCGATCGCCGGCGCGGAGCACAGCGGCGTGGCGGCAGCGAAGACGGACCTGTTCCGGGGCAAGCGCGTGGTGCTCGCACCACTGCCCGAAAACGCTGCGGAGTCGATCGAGCGCGCCACGGCGGCGTGGCGGGCGTGCGGCGCGCGCGTCGCACGGATGACGCCGGAGGAGCACGACGCGGTGTTCGCCACAGTAAGCCACCTACCTCATTTGCTTGCTTTTGCACTGGTGCACGAGATTGCGCAACGCCCCAACTCGGCGCAGCTATTCGGTTACGCGGCGGGAGGATTTCGCGATTTCACGCGCATTGCTTCCAGCCACCCTGAGATATGGCGCGACATCTGCGTCGCCAATCGCGACGCGCTGCTTGCCGAGCTGGTGCGCTACGGTGCACGGCTTCAGTCGATCCGCGCGCTGCTGGCGGACGGTGACGCAGAGGGCCTGGAGGAGGTCTTCGCCGAGGCCCGCGCCGCACGCGAACGCTGGCTCGGCGGCGAGTACGATTTCTGAGGTGGGTGCGGTGGACACGCTGAGACTGGAGCCGATCCGGCGCGTCGCGGGGGGCGTGCGGCTGCCCGGCTCAAAGAGCATCTCCAATCGCGTTCTGCTGCTTTCGGCGCTGGCAAGCGGCGCAACGCGCATCGGCGGTCTACTGGATGCGGACGATACGAAGGTCATGCTCGAGGCGCTGCAGCGGCTCGGTGTCGCCTGGACGCGAGAGGAACGCGCGTTGCGCGTCTCGGGGGTCGGCGGCGCTTTCCCGGTCCACAGCGCGGAGCTGTGGCTCGGCAACGCGGGGACCGCGTTCAGGCCGTTGACCGCGGTGCTAGCGCTTGCGGGGGGCGAGTACCGGCTTTCCGGCGTACGCCGCATGCACGAGCGGCCAATACGCGACTTGGTCGATGCCCTGCGCGGAATCGGCGCGCAGATCGAATACCTTGGCATGGAGGGTTACCCGCCGCTGGCGGTGCATCCGGGATCGCCGCACATCGGCGCCCCGGTACGCGTACGTGGCGACGTCTCGTCGCAGTTCGTCAGCGCTTTGCTGATGGCCCTGCCGCTTGCGGGCGCCGCAGTGACCGTCGAAATCGAGGGCGAGCTCATTTCCAAACCCTACGTCGAGATTACCCTCAATCTGATGCGCCGTTTTGGCGTCGACGTGGCGCGCGAAGATTGGCGTCGATTCCGGCTTGCGCGCTCGCGCTACGCGAGCCCAGGCCAGATGATGGTCGAGGGCGATGCGTCGTCCGCATCCTATTTCCTCGCCGCCGCCGCGATCGGCGGCGGCCCGGTGCGCGTCGAAGGGGTCGGACGCGACAGTATCCAGGGCGACGTGCGCTTTACCGAGGTGCTAGAACGCATGGGGGCGCGCGTCGTCATGGGCCCGGACTGGACCGAGGTTTCGTGCGACTGCAGGCTAAAGGCCATCGACATGGATCTGAACCACATTCCGGACGCGGCGATGACGGCCGCAGTGCTGGCGCTGTTCGCGGACGGACCGAGCACGCTGCGCAACATTGCGAGCTGGAGAGTGAAGGAAACCGACCGTCTGGCCGCGATGGCAGCCGAACTGCGCAAGCTCGGGGCCGAGGTCGAGGAGGGCTCTGACTATCTGCGCATCGTGCCGCCGGCGCACCTTGTGCCAGACGTGGCGATCGATACCTACGACGACCACCGGATCGCGATGTCGTTTGCTCTTGCTGCGCTTGGCGGCGTGCCGGTGCGGATAAACGACCCGTCCTGCGTTGCCAAGACTTTTCCGGACTACTTCGCGTCGCTGGCGCGGATCTCGGAGTGCGCGTGAGCCCGCCGGTGATCACGGTCGATGGGCCGTCTGCGTCCGGCAAGGGGACGATCGCGCGGCGCGTCGCGCAAGCGCTCGGTTTTCATTGCCTCGACAGCGGCGCTCTCTACCGCCTAGTCGCACTTGAATCCTTGCGCGCGCAGGTGCCCCCGGACGACGAGGACCGGCTCGGCAAGCTCGCGCGGGACCTGCCGGCGCGCTTCGTGGGTGAGGTCATATTCCTTGAGGATCAGGAGGTTACAAAAGACCTGGCGACCGAAGAATGCGGCAGACGTGCATCTGAGGTCGCCAAGCTGCCGGTAGTTCGCCAGGCGCTCCTTGCGCGCCAGAGGGCATTTCGTCGCAAGCCCGGCTTGGTCGCCGACGGGCGCGATTTGGGCTCTGTCGTGTTCCCCAACGCCGCACTGAAGGTGTTCCTGACCGCAAGCGCTGCCGTGCGGGCCCAGCGCCGGTATAACCAGTTGAAACAAAAAGGAATCAATGCTACGCTTACGACCCTTTTCCGCGAGCTGGAAGCGCGTGATGCGCGTGACGCGGCACGGGCTGTATCACCGCTCGTACCCGCGCCGGACGCCGTGCAACTCGATTCATCCGATCTGACGATCGATGAGGTCGTGAGCCGGATCCTCGGTTGGTGGCGAGAGCGAGTTGACGGCGCGCGCGCCTGAGCTCGATATTGGTGGGTTACGGCGGTTGCCGGGCCCGTGTGTACAACTTGACCCGCCGGCGTCCGCAAGGAACGGCGGCCGAAGAGGTCCTTTCCTTACATGCCAAGCGTTTCCCCAGCAACTTCCAAACCCTCCAGCCACGAGTCCTTTGCCGCGCTGTTCGAAGAGAGCCTCTCGCGCAAGGAAATGCGAATCGGCGAAGTGATCACCGCCGAAGTGGTGCGCGTCGACCAGCATTACGTCGTCGTCAATGCAGGCCTCAAATCCGAAAGCGTCATCCCGCTCGAAGAGTTCAAGGATGACGCCGGCGAGATCGATGTCAAGTCTGGAGATTTCGTCAGCGTTTCGATCGAGGCACTCGAAGACGGGCACGGCGAAACTCGCCTGTCGCGTGAGAAGGCCAAGCGCCTCGCGGCCTGGCTGGAGCTCGAGCAGGCGCTGGAAAAGGGCGAAAAGATCGAAGGCGTCATAACCGGGAAGGTGAAAGGCGGCCTGACAGTAATGGCGAAAGGCATCCGTGCGTTCCTTCCCGGCTCGCTGGTCGACCTGCGTCCGGTCAAGGACACGACGCCCTACGAGGGCAAGCAGATGGAATTCAAGGTCATCAAACTCGACCGCAAGCGCAACAACGTGGTGGTTTCGCGGCGTGCTGTGCTTGAGGAGACCGTCGGTGCCGAACGCGAGCAGTTGCTCTCGACGCTGCAGGAAGGGGCGGAAGTCAAGGGTGTGGTGAAGAACATTACGGACTACGGCGCATTCGTTGACCTCGGCGGGATCGACGGACTGCTGCATATCACCGACTTGGCGTGGCGGCGCGTCAAGCATCCGTCCGAGGTGCTCAACGTGGGCGATGAAGTCACCGCCAAAGTACTCAAGTTCGACGCCGAGAAGAATCGCGTGTCGCTCGGTCTGAAGCAGCTTGGCGAGGATCCTTGGGTCGGCATTTCGCGCCGCTATCCGCAGGGAACGCGTCTGTTCGGAAAAGTCACGAACCTCACCGACTACGGCGCTTTCGTCGAGGTCGAGTCTGGAATCGAAGGGCTGGTCCACGTGTCCGAGATGGACTGGACCAACAAGAACGTGCACCCGTCCAAGGTGGTTCAAGTCGGAGACGAGGTCGAGGTAATGATTCTCGAGATCGACGAGGACCGGCGTCGCATCTCCCTCGGCATGAAACAATGCATGCCTAATCCGTGGGAAGACTTCGCACGCGAGTACAAGAAGGCCGACCGGGTAAAAGGGCAAGTCAAGTCGATCACCGATTTCGGCGTGTTCGTCGGCTTGGCCGGCGGAATCGACGGCCTGGTACATCTGTCCGACCTGTCGTGGAGCGACAGCGGCGAGGAGGCGGTCAAGCGGTTCAAGAAGGGGGAGGAAGTCGAGGCCGTCGTACTTTCGATCGACGTCGAGCGCGAGCGCATTTCACTCGGCATCAAGCAGCTCGACGGCGATCCGTTTACCAACTTCCTTGCCGGACACGACAAGAACAGCCTCGTCACCGGCACGGTCAAGTCGATCGACGCCAAGGGGGCGGTGGTGGCGATATCACCGGAGGTCGAAGGTTACTTGCGCGCATCTGAATTTTCGCGCGATCGTATTGAAGACCTGCGCAACCACCTGAAAGAGGGCGACACGATAAACGCGATGATCATCAATCTCGACCGCAAAAATCGCTCGATCAATCTGTCGATCAAGGCCAGGGATCTGGCGGACGAGACCGAGGCGATGAAGCAGCTGCGCACGGAGAATGCCGCTGCGAGCGCCGGAGCGACGAACCTCGGCGCGCTGCTTCGCGCCAAGCTCGACAACCGCAATCCGCAATAGACGGCAACGGCGATAGCTCTGGTTGCAGGAACAGAACGCTCAGGGAGATGGGTCGTCCATGACTAAATCGGAACTGATCGCTCGCCTAGCGCAGCGTTATCCGCAGCTGGTGGCGAAGGATGCCGAGTACGCGGTGAAGATGATTCTCGACGCGATGACGCAGGCGCTGCTCGCGGGAGACCGCATAGAGATTCGCGGCTTCGGCAGCTTCGGATTGAATTACCGGCCGCCGCGCGTCGGACGCAATCCAAAGTCCGGCGAAAAGGTGCATGTGCCGGAGAAGTACGTACCGCACTTCAAGGCCGGCAAGGAGCTGCGCGAGCGGGTGGATTCGGCTCAGGCCGAGCAGGCGCCCTTGCCGCAGGAGCGGCCCACACACACGAGTCAATGACGCGACATGGTGGGTGCAATCGCGCTGCTTTGCGGCAGCGGGGCCTGGCAATAGGAATCGAGCATGCGCATCGTCACCTGGACGATTCGGCTGATCATCTTTCTGTTCTTGCTTGCGCTTGCGGCCAAGAACGTCGCGCCGGTCACGCTCAATTTCTACTTCGACCGTAGCTGGCAGGCTCCTCTGGTGGTGGTGCTATTCGGATTCTTCGCCGCGGGTGCCCTGTTCGGCCTGATTGCGATGGTGTCGGTGTTGCTGGGCCAGCGGCGCGAGATTCAGCGTCTCAGGCGCGGGGTGCGCGAGCACGCGAAGGCGACCGAAGCCGCGCGTGCCGCGGGATCCGGGCGGCCGCCCGCGGTCGACGCCTGAGGCGCAGCGGGCATGGAGTTCGAGTACTGGTGGTTGCTCGGGTTTCCGCTGTTTTTCGGTCTAGGATGGCTCGCCGCGCGAATCGACATTAAGCATCTCGTGTCGGAATCCAGGGTCTTGCCACGCTCCTACTTCAAAGGCCTGAATTTTCTTCTCAACGAGCAGCCGGACAAGGCGATAGAGGCCTTTATCGAGGTCGTGCGTGTCGACCGCGAGACGATCGAGCTGCATTTCGCGCTTGGCAGCCTCTTCCGCCGGCGCGGGGAATACGACCGCGCCATACGTATGCATCAAAACCTGCTTGAGCGCGCCGACCTGGCCGCCGAGCAGCGCGTGAATGCCCTGTTCGAGATCGGTCAGGATTATCTTAAGGCCGGCATTCTCGACCGCGCTGAGGAAGCGTTCGCGCGCCTTGCGGACGGCCCGCACGCAGTCGAGGCGCGGCGTCACCTGCTCGAGATCTTCGAGCAGGAGAAGGACTGGCCGCGCGCGATCGACATGGCCCAACGCCTGGCCTCGGAATCGGGAGAAGCCCACGGCAAGCAGATATCTCAGTACCTGTGCGAGCTCGCCGCCACGGAGACCACGCATTCGCGCCCGGAGACGGCGCACCGGCATCTTGAAGCCGCGCTCGAAGTAAATCGCAAATCTGTGCGCGCCAGTTTGCAACTCGGCGACCTCGCGCGCGCGGCAGGAGATCTGGACGCTGCGATCGAGCAATGGAAGCGCATCGAGCTGCAGAATCCGACCTACCTCGCGGTTGCGGCGCAAAGGCTGCTGGACGCGCATCGCGAGGCGGGACGTGCCGAGGAGGGGCTCAAGCTTCTGGCGGGATACCTCGAGCAGTACCCGTCGCTCGATCTGCTCGACACCGTGTTTCAGCTGACGCTGGAGGAAAAGGGCGCAGAGGCGGCGTATAAGCTGGTGCGCGACGAGCTGCGACGCAACCCCACTTTGCTGGGTCTGGACCGGCTGCTGGAAGCGCAAATCGTCGCGGCCGGATCTCCCGATCGGCGGCGCGACCTGGAACTGGTGCGCAACCTGGTGCATAGCCACACCCAGCGCCTGGCGCGCTACCGCTGCGAGAATTGCGGCTTCAAGGCACGGCAGTTCCATTGGCACTGCCCTGCCTGCGGCGGCTGGGAAACGTATCCCCCGCGGCGCTCGGAGGAGTTCGACCTCGCACCATGAAGATCACGGTCATCGGCACGGGCTATGTCGGACTCGTCAGCGGCGCCTGCCTTGCGGACATGGGCAACCACGTTTGCTGCCTCGACGTCGACGCGGGCAAGATCCGGACGCTGAATTCGGGCGGTATCCCGATCTTCGAGCCCGGACTGGCGCCGATCGTCGCGCGCAATCGCGAAGTGGGGCGGCTAAGTTTCACCACCGATATCGCGGCAAGCGTCGCGCATGGCGAGCTGCAGCTGATCGCCGTCGGGACACCCCCGAACGAGGACGGCGCGGCCGATCTGCAGCATGTGGTCGCCGCGGCGCGCGCGATCGGTCGGCACATGGACGGATTTCGCGTCATCGTGGACAAGTCGACCGTCCCGGTCGGGACCGCGGACTCGGTCCGGGAAGCGGTGGCAGAAGAGCTTGCAAAGCGCGGCAAGTCGTTGGAATTCGCCGTGGTCTCGAATCCCGAATTTCTCAAAGAGGGCGCCGCGGTCGAGGATTTCATGCGCCCGGACCGCATCATTGTCGGTTCCGATGACGAGCGGGCGACCGCGATCCTGCGCCGGCTCTATGGACCGTTTCAACGCAATCATGAGCGATTCCTCGCGATGAGCGTGCGCTCGGCCGAGCTGACCAAGTACGCAGCCAACGCGATGCTCGCGACCCGCATCTCGTTCATGAACGATCTGGCGAACCTCGCCGAAAAGCTCGGCGCGGACATCGAGGAAGTACGCCGCGGCATCGGTTCCGACCCGCGGATCGGATTTCACTTCCTCTATCCGGGGGCGGGCTACGGCGGCTCGTGCTTTCCAAAGGACGTCAAGGCCCTACAGCGCACCGCGCAGGAAGCAGGCAGTCCGCTGCAGCTGCTGGCCGCAGTGGAGCAGGTGAACGAAGTGCAAAAGCACGTGCTGGGGCGGAAGATCACGGCCCGCTTCGGCGCTTCCCTGGCGGGTCGCTGCTTCGCGCTCTGGGGGCTCGCTTTCAAGCCGAACACCGACGACATGCGCGAGGCCCCGAGCCTGGCGCTCGTGGACGACCTTCTGGCGGCCGGCGCGTCGGTGCGTGCCTACGACCCCGCCGCGGGGACGGCGGCGGCCAGGTTGTTCGCCGGCAACCAACGGGTGGTGATCGCCGAAACGGCCCAATCCGCGCTTGAAGGCGCGGAAGCGCTTGTCATCGTCACCGAGTGGCAGGAGTTCCGCAGCCCGGATTTCGGCGCGATCAAGCACGCGCTCAAGACGCCTGCGATTTTCGACGGGCGCAATCTTTACGAGCCAACCGCAATGCGGGCAATGGGATTCGAGTATTTCGCCGTGGGGCGGCGCACATGAAAGTACCTGAGACGACTGCCGCGCGCGTGCTCGTGGTGGGGGACGTGATGCTCGATCGCTACTGGATCGGCGACGTGTCGCGCATCTCACCGGAAGCTCCTGTCCCGGTGGTTCTCGTCAGCGGCGAGGAGCACAGGCTCGGAGGCGCCGCCAACGTCGCCTGGAACTGCGCCGCGCTCGGAGCCAGGACGCGGCTGTTGTCCGTGGTGGGAGCGGATCCAGAGGGCAGGTTGCTGGAGAGTCTGCTGAAAAAGGAGGGCATCGAGCCGCGCCTGCACCGCGACCAATCGATCAAAACGACACAGAAGCTGCGTGTCATCGCCCGCCAGCAGCGGCAACAGTTGCTGCGGGTCGATTTCGAAGTCGCGCCCTCGCGCGAAGTTCTTGCGTCCAAGCTGGCGGAGTTCCGATCGGTCCTGAAACAGTGCGACATCGTGATCCTGTCGGACTACGGCAAGGGCGGGTTGACTCACGTGGCGAAAATGATCGCGACGGCGCGTCGGGCGGGCAAGCCCGTGCTCGTCGATCCTAAGGGCGACGACTATTCACGCTATAGGGGAGCGACGATCGTCACGCCGAATCAGAACGAGTTGCGCCAGGTGGTCGGAACCTGGAAGGACGAACGCGACCTCGAGCGGCGGGCGCAGGCACTGCGCAGACGGCTCAAGCTCCAGGCCCTGCTGCTCACGCGCGGCGAGCGTGGAATGACTCTGTTCCGGGACGGCAGGCGCGTGAACTTCAAGACCCACGCGCGCGAGGTGTACGATGTTAGCGGTGCCGGTGATACCGTCATCGCCGTGCTCGGCGTGATGCTTGCCGCCGGGGCATCGCTTACCGAGTCGGTGCGCGCCGCCAATCGCGCAGCGGGGATCGTGGTCGGCAAGTTCGGCACCGCGGTTGCCACCCGCGACGAACTTTTCGGATAGGATGGAAATGGTCTACGTCGTCACGGGAGCCGCAGGTTTCATAGGCTCCAAGCTGATCGAGGCGCTAAACCGCGCAGGGGTCACGGAAATTATCGCGGTCGACAACTTGGAAAACGCGGCCAAGGTCCGGAACCTTACCGGGTGCGACATCCTGGACTACATGGATAAGCGCGATTTCCTCGAACGTCTGGTCGCGAACCAGTTCGACGAGGAGATCGAGGCGGTGCTGCACCAGGGCGCCTGCTCGGACACCATGGAGACCGACGGTCGCTACGTGATGGAAAACAATTACCGGTACTCGCGGGTTCTGCTCGACTGGTGCCAGGACGAAGCGGTGCCTTTTCTGTATGCCTCGTCGGCTTCCGTATACGGCGCAGGGCGCGAATTCCGCGAAGCGCGGGCCTGCGAGCGGCCGCTCAATGCCTACGCTTACTCCAAGTTCCTGTTCGATCAGTACGTGCGGCGCCGCGTGCCGTCGCGCAGCGCGCAGATCGCCGGCTTCCGGTATTTCAACGTTTACGGCCCGAACGAGGCGCACAAGGGGCGCATGGCTTCGGTCGCGTTTCATGCCTTCAACCAGTTCATGAGCGAAGGCAGGGTCAGGCTCTTCGTCGGGACCGACGGCTACGCCGACGGCGAGCAGCGGCGCGATTTCATTCATGTCGAGGACGTCGTGGACGTAAATCTGTATTTCCTCGAGCATCGAGATCTATCCGGGATCTACAACTGCGGCACCGGTCGGGCGCAGAGCTTCAACGACGTGGCGCGCGCGGTGGTCAACGGCGTGCGGACCGCGCGCGGCGAAGCCGAGCTTTCGCTATCGGGCATGGTTGCGGAAGGCCTCGTCGAATACATCCCGTTGCCGCCGCCACTGCTTGGCAAGTACCAGAGCTTCACCGAGGCAGATCTGGCGCTGCTGCGCGACGCTGGCTACGGCGAGGACTTCGCGACCGTGGAGCATGGCGTCGGATCCTACGTCGCGCACCTGCTTGGCGAACAAGGCTGAGGGACGGCGATGCAGGGCACAATTGAGGATTTCATCGGCAATACTCCGCTGGTGCGGCTGCAGCGCATTCCGGGCGAAGAAGCGGCGCGCAATGGCAATGTGATCTTTGCCAAGCTCGAGGGAAACAACCCCGCCGGCTCGGTCAAGGATCGACCGGCGATCTCGATGATCCGGCACGCCGAAGAGCGCGGCCGGATCAAGCCAGGGGACACCCTGATCGAGCCGACGAGCGGCAATACGGGGATCGGATTGGCGATGGCGGCCGCGATCCGCGGCTACCGCTTGCTGCTGATCATGCCAGAGAGCCAGACCGCGGAGCGCAAGCGCACGATGCGGGCCTACGGTGCCGAGCTCATCCTGACGCCGAAAAGCGGTGGTATGGAAGGAGCACGCGACCTGGCGCAGAAGATGGTGAACGAGGGCGAGGGCACTATGCTCGACCAGTTCTCCAACCCCGACAACCCGCTTTCGCACTACGAGACGACCGGCCCCGAGATCTGGCGCGACACCCAGGGTCGGATCACGCACTTCGTCTCGAGCATGGGCACCACGGGCACCATCATGGGATGCTCGCGCTTCTTCAAAGAGAAGAACCCCAAGATCGAGATCGTCGGCTGCGAGCCGCAGGAGGGGGCGCAGATTGCCGGCATCCGAAAGTGGCCGGAAGCCTACCTGCCGAAGATCTACGACCGGCGGCGCGTCGACAGGCTGGAATCCGTGGGCCAGGCGGAGGCGGAGGAGATGGCGCGCCGCATGGCGCGCGAGGAGGGGATCTTCGCGGGCATATCGTCCGGCGGCGCTTTGCATGTCGCGCTGCGCATCGCCCGCAGCCTGAAGAACGCGACGATCGTATGCGTCGTCTGCGACCGCGGCGATCGCTACCTCTCCACCGGCGTGTTCCCCGATTGACGTGACGCCGGTCCTCGCGTTCGACATCGAGACGGTACCGGACGTTGCCGGCATCAGGCGGCTGTACGAGCTGCCCTCAAACCTGCCCGACGAGGAAGTCGCCGAGATCGCGTTCCAGAAGCGGCGCACGCAGACCGGTAGCGATTTCCTGCCGCCGCAGCTGCAGCGCGTGCTGGTCATCTCCTGCGTACTGCGCGATGCCGACCACGTCAAGGTGTGGTCCATCGGCGAGCCGGCAGAGGACGAGCGCGCCGCCATTCAGCGCTTCTGGGACGGAGTCGAGCGCTACGTGCCGCAGCTGGTGTCGTGGAACGGAGGCGGATTCGATCTGCCGGTATTGAACTACCGCGGCCTGATCAACGGCGTCAGCGCGCCGCGCTTCTGGGACCAGGGCGAGGACAATCGCGAGTTCAAGTGGAACAACTACGTCAGCCGCTACCACTCGCGCCACCTCGACTTGATGGATGTCCTGGCGATGTATCAGCCGCGCAACAATGCGCCGCTGGACGACGTCGCGCAGTTGGCGGGCCTACCGGGCAAAATCGGAATGGCGGGTAGCGCGGTCTGGGAGCAGTATCGCGGCGGCGGCATCGAACGGATCCGCAACTACTGCGAGGCCGACAGCGCAAACACCTACCTGCTCTATCTGCGCTTCCAGCTGCTGCGCGGCGCGTTCGACGCGGCCAACTACAAGCGCGAATGCGCGCTGCTGCGCGCCGCGCTGGAGAAGCAGAAGGAACCGCATTGGCACGAGTTTCTCGAGCGCTGGACCGACTCCCTGGCCCGGTGACGCTCGAGATCGAGTCGCTCGACGCGGAAGGTCGCGGCATCGCTCGCGACGCGGACGGCAAGGTGGTGTTCGTCGAGGGCGCACTGCCCGGCGAGCGGGTCGAGGTCGCGCTGCTGAGCCGCAAGCCGAAGTTTGACCTCGCGACGATGATCGCGGCCCTGCGCGAATCGAGCGCTCGACGCACTCCGCGCTGCCGTTATTTCGGCGTCTGCGGCGGCTGCGCCACGCAGCACATCGACGCCCGCACCCAGCTCGCTGCCAAGCAGCGCGCGCTGGAGGACGGCTTGCAGCGCATCGGCAAGCTGAGGCCCGAGGCGGTCTTGCCGATCGTCTACGGCGAGGAATGGGGCTATCGCCACCGCGCGCGGCTCACGGTTCGCCGGGTGGCGAAGAAGGGCGGCGTGCTGATCGGGTTCCACGAGCGGCGCTCGAGCTACGTGGTGGACATGCTGAGCTGCGAGGTGCTGCCGCCGCGCATCTCGCGCCTGATTCCGCGCTTGCGCGAAGTGGTGGAGTCGCTTTCGGTCCGGCAGCGGCTGCCCCAGATCGAGCTCGCGCTGGGCGATGCGGTCGACGTGCTTGTGTTCCGTCACCTAGATCCGCTCGAGGCGGACGACGAAGAGAAGCTGCGCACGCTTGCGGAGCAAGAAAGCGTGTCGGTGTGGCTGCAGCCCTCAGGCCCTGACTCGGCGCATCCCCTTCATCCCGTACCCGCGCCGCCGCTGGACTACGCGCTGCCCGAGTATGGGCTGCGAATCGCCTTCCGGCCGACCGATTTCACGCAGGTGAACCACGGGGTGAACCGGATCCTGGTGTCACGCGCAATGCGCCTGCTCGATCCTCGGCCCGGCGAACGTATCGGTGATCTCTTCTGCGGTCTGGGCAACTTCTCCCTGCCGATCGCGCGCATGGGGGCGCGGGTGCTTGGGCTGGAAGGCAGTGCGACCCTGGTCGAGCGGGCGCAGGAGAATGCGGTGGCGAACGGCTTGCAGGAGTCCGCCAGCTTCGTCTGCGCCGATCTTTACGGCCCAGGCGCTGGCGGATTCGCCGCGCTCGGCCCTTTCGACAAGTTGCTCATCGATCCGCCGCGCTCGGGCGCGGCGGAGGTTGTAAAGGCGCTGCCGGACGCCTGGCCGCGCCGCATCGTGTACGTGTCGTGCGATCTCGCGACGCTGGCACGCGACGCCGGCGCACTGGTGCACGCGAAGGGTTTTCGGCTGGCGGCGGCCGGGGTGGTAAACATGTTCCCCCACACCGCCCACGTCGAGAGCATCGCGCTGTTCGAGCGTCCCTAGACGCCAGAAAAAGAAAAAGGGCGCCGGAGCGCCCTTTCGTGCTGCGCGAGGCTGTCTTAACGGCGGTTGCCGCTGAGCAGCATCAGGATCGAGAGCAGGTTGGCGAAGATATTGAACAGGCTCATGTACACGCCGGTGGTGGCGACGATGTAGTTGGTCTCGCCTCCGCGGATGATGCGCGACAGATCGTGCAGCAGGAACAATGAGAACACCACGACCACCAGGGTCGAGATCGTCAGCGCAAGAGCCGGGATTTGCAGAAACATGTTGGCAAACATCGCCATCAGCAATGCGATCATGCCGACGAACAGGAATTTCCCCATGAAGCTGAAATCGCGCTTGGTAGTCGTCGCGATCGCGCCCATGCCGAAGAAGATAATGCCGGTGCCCGCGGCGGCGTAGGCGATCAACTGTCCGCCGTTGGCCAGCGTCAGCGCCATGGAAAGCAGCGGCCCCAGCCACCAGCCCAGGATGCCGGTCATGAGGAGCAACAGCACCACGCCGAGCGAGCTGTTGCGATTCTTGATGACCGCGAATTGCAGGCCGATCACCGCGCCGAGCATCAGCAGGGTCGCTGCCATCGGGTGCTGCATGATCACACCACCGGTCGCCATGCCGATATAGGCGCCGATCACGGTCGGCACCATGGTCAGGGCGAGCAGCAGGTAGGTGTTGCGCAGCACACGCTGGCTGTCGACGCCCGGCAGTTCCATGCCCGGGGCGTAGCGCGGCCCGCCGGTGCCGATGGTCCGTTCGTCGGTGCGGATGGGTTGCAGATCAGGTTGCATTGACACTCCTTGTTTAATTCTCTGGCTACAGTGGCTAAGACTACCAGACGGAGGCGAAGTTTCAATCAAAACCCCATTTATTCCGGAGCTTCCGGCAGCACCAGCTAAAATGGGGGCGAAATGGGTGTTTTCGAGAGGAGAGTTGGCAGAGCGGTCGAATGCACCGGTCTTGAAAACCGGCAGGGCCTCGCGGCCCTCGTGAGTTCGAATCTCACACTCTCCGCCACCGGTGTGCCGCCAATTCAGGGATAGTCCTGTAAAATCCGCGCTTTTTCGCCCCAGGCATGGCGCTTATCGTCCAGAAATTCGGCGGCACCTCGGTCGGCTCGGTGGAGCGGATCCGCAATGTCGCGCGCCGGGTGGCAAAATGGCGGGCGGCGGGTCACAGCATCGTCGTCGTGCCCTCAGCGATGGCGGGAGAAACCAACCGCCTGATAGCCTTGGCGTGCGAGATCCAGGCGCAGCCCGATCGGCGCGAGCTGGACGTCGTCGCTTCCACCGGCGAGCAGGTCACCATCGGCTTGCTGTCGATGGCGCTGCTCGAGCTCGGGCTCAAAGCGCGCAGCTACACCGGCTGGCAGGCGAAGGTGCACACCGACTCGGCTTATGCCAGGGCGCGCATCGTCTCGATCGAAGAGGAACGGGTGCGGCGCGACCTGGCCGACGGCTACGTCGCGGTTGTCGCGGGATTCCAGGGTATCGATGCCCAGGGCAACATCACCACGCTCGGGCGCGGCGGCTCGGACACTTCGGCCGTGGCGCTTGCCGCGGCACTCAAAGCCGACGAGTGCCAGATCTATACCGATGTCGACGGAGTCTACACGACCGATCCGCGCATCGTGCCGCAGGCACGCCGCCTGAAGACCGTCACCTTCGAGGAGATGCTCGAGATGGCGAGTCTCGGCTCCAAGGTGCTGCAGATCCGCGCGGTCGAATTCGCCGGCAAGTACAGGGTCCGCCTGCGCGTGCTGTCCAGCCTGACCGACCCGACATTGCCGCTGGCCGAAGAGGCCGAAGCCGGCACGCTGATCACATTCGAGGACGACCCGAACATGGCGATGGAAAAGGCAGTCATCTCAGGCGTCGCATTCAATCGCGACGAGGCCAAGATTACCGTGCACGACGTGCCCGACCGTCCGGGAATCGCCTACGCGATCCTGGGGCCGATCGCGGAGGCGAACATCGACGTCGACGTTATCGTGCAGAACGTCGGTCACGACGGGATGACCGATCTTTCGTTTACGGTCAACCGGACCGACTGCGCGCGCGCGATGAAGATTCTGAAGGAGCAGGTGCAGCCTCACATCAAGTGCCGCGAGGTGACGGGAGACGAAAAGATCGCCAAGCTTTCGCTGGTGGGGGTGGGAATGCGCTCGCATGTCGGCATCGCCTCGCAGATGTTCCGTACCCTCGCCGAAGAGGGGATCAATATCCAGATGATCACCACCTCGGAGATCAAGATTTCCGTGGTGATCGACGAGAAATATCTCGAGCTCGCCGTGCGCGTGCTGCACAACGCGTTTGAACTCGAGCGGGAATAGGCGATAATCCGGCCACAGGAGAGATGCCCGAGAGGCCGAAGGGGGCGCCCTGCTAAGGCGTTATACGGGCAAAACCCGTATCGAGGGTTCGAATCCCTCTCTCTCCGCCAAGACCTGTCCCAGCAGGTCCCGGGAAGTTCCAGTTTGGCCCATTTCCCTCTATGAAGATCAGGAGGGCGTCTTGACACGTCCGGACCGGTCCAGCACAGTCCGACTCTGAAGTGTGGGTAGGAACGTGGGTAGAAAAGGAGGGATTCGAAGTGAGCCGGCCGGTGCACCGGCTGTCGGCGAAGACAGTCGAGAAGACGAAGGGACCGGGTTATTACTCCGACGGCGGCGGGCTGTATCTCCAGGTCAGCGCGACGGCGAGCAGGAGCTGGATCTTCCGCTACACGCGGCGCGGCAAGTCGCATGAAATGGGCCTCGGTTCCGGGCGCGATGTGAGCCTCGCGGAAGCCCGTACAAGGGCCGAGGACGCGCGCCGGCAGCTCGCCGGCGGCGTAGAGCCCCTCGCTGCGCGGGAGGGTCACAGAGCGCAGGAGGAGCTTCAGAAGGCCGGCTCGATCAGCTTCTCCGAATGCGCCAAGAAGTACATCGACGCGCACAAGGCGAGTTGGAGAAACGAGAAGCACGCCGAGCAGTGGCAGAACACTCTGGACAGCTACGCGGGACCTGTCATCGGCGAGCTGGCGGTCAAGGACGTCGACACGGCGCTGGTCCTCCGCGTCCTCGAGCCCATCTGGTCGAAGAAGCCCGAGACCGCGAGCCGGGTGCGCGGCCGGATCGAGCGGATCCTGGACTACGCGCGGGTGCGCGGGTACCGGGACGGCGAGAATCCGGCGCGCTGGCGCGGCCACCTGGACAAGCTCCTTCCTTCGGCGCTCAACCGGAAGACGCGGGAGCATCACGCCGCGCTTCCGTACGACGAGCTGCCGGCGTTCATGCGGGACTTGCGCGCCCAGGGAGGCAACGCGGCGCGCGCGCTCGAGCTTCTGATTCTCACCGCCGCCCGCACGGGCGAAATCATCGGATGCGAGCCGGAAAAGGAGATGGACCTCAAGAAGGAGGTCTGGACGATCCCGGCCGGACGCATGAAGGCCGGGAAGGAGCACCGCGTGCCGTTGTCGCCGCAGGCCGTCACGGTCATCGAGGCCCAGCCGACGGGGACCTATCTGTTCAGCGGCGGCAAGGAAGGCGCACCGCTGAGCAACATGGCGATGCTCGAGCTGCTGCGCCGCATGGGGCGCGACGACCTCACCGTGCACGGGTTCCGCTCCACGTTCCGCGATTGGGCGGCGGAGTGCACGTCGTATCCCGGAGAAGTCTGCGAGATGGCGCTCGCCCATGCGATCGGCGACAAGGTCGAAGCCGCCTACCGCCGCGGCGATCTGTTCGAGAAGCGGCGCAGTCTGATGCTGGACTGGGCCAGGTATTGCGACAACCCGAAGGGCGAGGTCGTGCCGATCGCCCGGAAACGGGCTGCCACGGCGTAGCGGCGAGCGCCGTTCGGCGCTTGCATGTCTGTAACGTATACGATACAATCCGATGGCGTTCGAGATCAGGCGCTACAGGAGCGCCGCAGGCCGCGAGCCATTCACCGAATGGCTCGCCGATCTGCAGGACAGGCAGGCGCGGGCGCGTGTCCTGGCGCGGCTCGAGCGCCTCGAGGCGGGCAACTTCGGCGACGCGAAGTTCCTGCGCGACGGCGTGAGCGAGCTGCGGATCGACTGGGGACCCGGATACCGGGTCTACTTCGGCCGCGACGGCCGCACGGTGATCGTCCTGCTGTGCGGCGGCGATAAGCGCAAACAGGACGCGGATATCAGAAAGGCGGTGGAGCTGTGGCAAGAGTACGCAAGCAGGCGAAAGCTCGAGCCTCGGTCAAGGAGCTGACCGTCTCCCACCGCGAGCGGCTGATCGAAGAGCTGCGCGCCGATCCGGAGCTCGCCGCCGAGTATCTCAACGCAGCCGCAGAAGACGACGATCCGCGCGTCTACCTCACGGCGCTGAGAACAGTAGCCGAAGCGCAAGGGATGGCCAAGGTTGCCAAGGCCGCGGGGGTGCCGCGGGAAAGCCTGTATCGGGCGCTGTCCTCCGGTGGCAACCCGCGCTTTTCGACCTTGCATGCCATCTTGAAGGCGGCAGGCCTCAAGATGGCCGTCCAACGAGCGTAGATCCGTCGCAAGCCGCCGGCTTACCAACCGGTTACCAAACAAGCCCGCCGCATCCGCGCGGCTCGGGGAGATGGTATGGACGCCTCCCTTTCACATTGGGGGACGTCGGTAGCGTGCAGGCAAGGTAAAAGGCCCTCGCTATCCCGGCGGCATCGATGTGCCAAAGTGGAATTTCGACCAACCACTTGAGGGAAGGAGGGCCCAATGCATCGTACGACCTATTCCGTCGACTTGGCAAAGAGTGTGTTCCAGGTGTACTCGGTGGATCGCGAGACGGGCGAGATCCACAACAAGCAATACAAGCGATCCCAGATCCTGGCGTTCTTCGCCAAACGCTCGCCGGCGTTGGTCGTACTGGAGGCGGGCGGCAGCGCGCACTACTGGGCACGGAAACTCGTGGCGCTGGGCCACGAGGTCAGGCTGCTGCACGCTAAGGAAGCTCTGAATTTCCGTGATCAGAGGCGAGCGTGATTGCACAGTGCGGCATCGGGGTTTCGAAACGGCGGCACGAATGCATCTTGCATGTCGTTTCCTCCCCGTTCTGGGGCCGCTTG
>JBOIFB010000005.1:0-35168 GCA_050741415.1 Burkholderiales bacterium
GTGCAGAAACAGGTCGCGACGATGGATTTCGCGCCGTCGTTCCAGATGGGGCACCCGGCGGCGTTCGAGTTCGCCGACCGCCTGGTGAAGCTCGCGCCGAAGGGCATCAGCCGGGTGTTCTTCACCAACTCGGGCTCCGAGTCGGTCGATACCGCGTTGAAGCTCGCGCTCGCCTACCATCGCGCGCGCGGCGAGGGTCACCGCATGCGCCTGATCGGGCGCGAGCGCGGCTACCACGGGGTCAATTTCGGCGGCACCGCGGTCGGTGGCATCTCCGGCAACCGCAAGATCTTCGGTGCACTAGTGGCGGGCGTCGACCACATGCGCCACACGCACGACCTGGCGAAGAACGCTTTCTCGCGCGGCCAACCCAGGCACGGCGCCGAACTCGCCGACGACCTCGAGCGCCTCGCCCAGCTGCACGACCCCTCGAGCATCGCCGCGGTGATCGTCGAGCCGGTGGCGTGCTCGACCGGGGTGCTGGTGCCGCCGGTCGGGTACCTCGAGCGCCTGCGCGAGATCTGCACCAAGCACGGCATCGTGCTCATATTCGACGAAGTAATCACCGCCTGGGGGCGCCTGGGCAAGCCCTTCGGCTCGCAGTTCTTCGGCGTCACGCCCGACCTGATCACCTCCGCCAAAGGCATCACGAACGCCACCGTGCCGATGGGCGCGGTGTTCATGAAGGAGGAGATCTACCAGGCCTTCATGGGCGGTCCGGAAGGCGCGATCGAGATGCCGCACGGCTACACCTATTCGGCGCACCCGCTCGCCTGCGCGGCGGGCCTCGCGACGCTCGACGTCTACCAGGAAGAGGGCCTGCTCACCCGCGTCGGCGAGCTCGCGCCCTACTGGGAAGAGCAGGCGCACGCGCTCAAGGGATTGCCGAACGTGATCGACATCCGCAACATCGGCCTGATCGCCGCGATCGAGTTCGCCCCGCGCCCCGGCGCCCCGGGCGCGCGCGGCTTCGAGGCGCACCTCAACGCGTTCGAGCAGGGCGCCTACACCCGCTACACGGGCGACATCATCGCGCTCGCGCCGCCGCTCATCATCAAGAAGGCGGAGATCGACCAGCTGTTCGGCATCGTACGCAAGGTGCTCGCCTCGCTCGCCTGAGAAGGCGGCGCTACTTCGCTGCAGCGCGCACCACGCCTAGCCGGCGCCCGCGCAGCGGCAGTTTCAGGCGCGGGGGTGCGACGAGGTCGCGCAGGTAGTTTGGCAGCGCGAACACGCCTTCGTGGGTCTCGCCGTTGTAGTAGCGCAGATCCTGCAGCTTGCGCTGCTCGATGCGGCGGTCGATCTCGTCGGCGGTGAAGGCCTTGGGGTCGAGCTTGTCCGAGCACACCGCCATCGCCCAGAGCGAGCCGTAGAGCGGGATGTACATGGTGTAAGGGCGCACGATGCGGAATACGCCGTTCAGGCGCTGCGCGAGCTCCGCGACCCGGTCCGGGCGCGCGACCGGCGAGCCGATGTGCAGCACCAGCGCGCCGCCGGGGGCGAGGGTGTGGCGCAGCCGGCGGAAGAAATCGGTCGAATAGAGCGCCTCGGCCGGACCCATCGGGTCGTTCAGGTCGAGCGCGATGAGGTCGAACTTCTCGTCCGTCTCGCGCACGAAGCGCATGCCGTCGTCGATCAGCAGGCGCAGCTTCGGGTTGTCGAACACACCGTTGTGCACTGCGCCGAAGTGCTCCTTGGCGACGCGGATCACGTCCTCGTCGATCTCGACCAGCGTGACCTGCTCGACCGAGGGGTGCTTGAGCGCTTCTTCGGAGGAGCCGCCGTCGCCGCCGCCGATCACGAGCACCTTCTTCGGCGCGTTGTGCGCGGCGAGCGCGGGGTGGATCAGGTTTTCGTGGTAGACGAACTCCTCCTTCTCGGAGGTCATGTTGAAACCGTCCAGGCGGAACAGCTTGCCGTACTGGGCGGTATCGAAGATGTCCACCTTCTGGTATTTCGTCCGCCATTCGCCCAGGCGGCGCTGCGCCCGGATGTAGAAGCCGGTCGACTCGTTCAGCGGCTCCATCAGCAGGTGCCCGCCGCGCTCGATCTCGTGCCGCGCCGCGTCGGTCGGCTGGAAATGCTCGATGATCGCGTCGAACACCTTGCGCGCCTTGGCCGAATTGTCGCCGCTGTAGTTGCACACGTAGACATCGAGCGTCAACCCGCTGGTTTCGGGCCAGGTGTGGATCGCCAGGTGCGATTCGGCCAGCACCACCGTGCCGGTGTAGCCCGAGCCGGCGAACTGGTGAAAGCTCACGCCCATGATCGTGAGCCCGCAGTCGTTGACGAGCTCGACGCACTTTTCGCGGAAGCGCTCTCCGTCGAGCAGGAGCTGCGGATCGCAGCGGCAGCCGGTGAGGTCACCGATAAGATGCAGCCCGTTCATTTTCTTCTAGCGTTTGTCGTGCTCAATTCGTGCGGTACCCCTCTTGGGCCGCCCCGGCGCCGAATCCGTCGGCCGCGCGAAGCTAGACGCCCGTTCCAATTTCGCCTCTGATCTGGCCGGCAAAGGCATCGATCAGACTGCGAGCTATCGAGATTTTACTTGGAAGTCTGGGTAATTGGAATACATCGAACCAGCTGGCCGCTTCGATCTCGCGCGGTTGCGGGTGCAGTTCGCCGGCAACCCAGTCGCAGGTGAAGGCGACCATCAGCGAATGCGGAAAGGGCCACGGCTGACTGGCGAAGTAACGCAGGTTCGTTACTTCGACGCCGACCTCTTCGCCCACTTCGCGCCGCACGCACTGCTCGAGCGACTCGCCCGGCTCTACGAACCCGGCCAGCGCGCTGTACATGCCGGCCGGAAAGTGCGGGCCGCGTCCGAGCAGCAGCTCGCGTCCGCGGCGCACCAGCGCCATCATCGCCGGCGCCACGCGCGGATAGGCCGAGAGCCCGCACGCCGGGCAGACGCGCACCCGCTCGTCCGGACGCGGCTCGGTGCGCGCGCCGCAGCGCCCGCAATACTGGTGGCTGCGGTCCCAGTCGATCAGCTGCAGCGCACGCCCGGCGAGCGCGAACAGGCGGTCGTCGAGCACCGAAAACAGCGTGCGCAGCCCTTCCCAGCTCGCGCCTTCGGGCGCGAGCGCCTCGGCCGCGACCTCGGCGGCGAAACAGTGCTCGCTGCCGAGGCGGCCGAGATACATGCTGCGCAGCACTGAACCGGGCAGCGGCCCCGGCGGCGCGGCGAAAGGGACCCGGGCCCAGCTCGGGCGGGCGCGCACGCGCAGGTCGCCGGTCGGCTCCGCGCTGGGCGGGCCGACTTCCACCAGCAGGCGATCGTCGCAGAACACGAACCAGTGTCCGGCCGCATTCGGCGCGGCCGCGCTCAGGGGTATGAAGCCCTCGGGGCTGTGGAACGGGAGCTGCATCACCTTCGTAGTTTAACGGCAGGCTCGAGGCTCACCACGCGGGCGATGAGCGCCGCGCCCTGCCGGGCGAGGAAATCCTTGAACGCCTCGGCGGCCGGCGACAGGCGCTTGCGCTCGCGGTGGATCACGAACCAGTCGCGCATCACCGGCGTGCCGGCGACGCGCAGCACCGCGAGCTTGCCCGTCGCGAGCTCCAGGCCAGCGGTGTGCAGCGACAGGAAGCTCACGCCCATGCCAGCCATCACCGCCTGCTTGATGGTTTCGTTCGAGCTCATCTCGATCATTTCCGCAGGCTGGAAACGGTACTCCGCGAACATGCGCTCCATGGCGTTGCGGGTGCCAGATCCCTGCTCGCGGATCAGGAAGCTCTCGCCGCCCAGGTCGGCGAGCGCCAAGCGCCGCCTGCGGGCGAAGGTGTGCTCGGGCGCGGCGATCACCGCCAGCGGATGCCTCGCGAACGACGCGGCGATGGTGTCGAGGCCGCGCGGGGCGCGTCCCATCAGCGCGAGGTCGACGTTGTTCTCCGACAGCTCGCGCACGAGCGCCTCGCGGTTGTTGACCGTCAGCCGCACCTTGACCTCGGGGTGGATGCGGCGGAACTCGGCCAGCAGCTTGGGCGCGAAGTACTTGGCGGTGCTGGCGACCGCGATGTGCAACTCGCCGCCGCCCGCTCCCTTGAGCGCGTTGACCGCCTCCTCGGCCTCGCGCAGCTGCCGCAGCACGATCCGGCTGTGGCGCAGCAGCTCCTCACCGGCGCGGGTGAGGTGCATGCGGTGGCCCATCTGCTCGAACAGCGGCAGGCCGACGTGCTGCTCGAGCTGCTTGAGCTGGATCGAGACCGCGGGCGGGGTGAGATGCATCTCGCGTGCTGCGCGGCCGAAATGCAAGTGGCGCGCGGCGGCCTCGAAGATGCGCAGCTGCCTCAGGGTAAGGTGTTGCACCGAGTTTCGATTCCCTTATCGATTCAATTAGAACATTTAAGTAGTGCTTATCACAACAGCGGGCTAAGTTGCCGTCCGGACGCACACAGGGAGGACGCGGCAATGGGCAGCATGGATCGGGCCGTCCCGCAGGGGAGCGAGCGCTACCGGGCAGGGGTCTTGAAGTACGCGCAGATGGGCTACTGGGACGCCGACTACGCGCCCACGGCGACCGACGTGATCGCGCTGTTTCGCATCACGCCGCAGGAAGGCGTCGATCCCCAGGAAGCCGCCGCCGCGGTCGCGGGCGAGTCCTCGACCGCGACCTGGACCGTGGTCTGGACCGACCGCCTGACCGCCTGCGACCGCTACCGCGCCAAGGCCTACCGGGTCGACCCGGTGCCGGGCACCGCCGGGCAGTATTTCGCCTACATCGCCTACGACCTGGCGCTGTTCGAACCCGGCTCGATCGCCAACCTGACCGCTTCGATCATCGGCAACGTGTTCGGCTTCAAGCCGCTCAAGGCGCTGCGCCTGGAGGATATGCGCCTGCCGGTGGCCTACGTGAAGACCTTCGACGGCCCGCCGACCGGCATCGTGGTCGAGCGCGAGCGGCTCGACAAGTTCGGCCGCCCGCTGCTCGGCGCGACGGTCAAGCCCAAGCTCGGCCTGTCGGGCAAAAACTACGGCCGGGTGGTGTACGAGGCCCTCAAGGGCGGGCTCGATTTCACCAAGGACGACGAGAACATCAATTCGCAGCCGTTCATGCACTGGCGCGACCGGTTCCTGTACTGCATGGAAGCGGTGAACCGGGCCCAGGCCGCAACCGGCGAGGTAAAGGGCACCTATCTCAACGTCACCGCCGCAACCATGGAGGACATGTACGAGCGCGCCGAGTTCGCCAAGGAACTCGGCAGCTGCGTGATCATGATCGATCTCGTGATCGGCTATACCGCGATCCAGTCGATGTCCAAATGGTCGCGCCGCAACGACATGGTCCTGCATCTGCACCGCGCCGGCCATTCGACCTATACGCGGCAGAAGAGCCACGGCATATCGTTCCGCGTGATCGCGAAATGGATGCGCCTCGCCGGCGTCGACCACATCCACGCCGGCACCGTGGTCGGCAAGCTCGAGGGCGACCCGAATTCGGTGCAAGGCTTCTACAACGTGCTGCGCGAGGACCACAACCCCGTCGACCTGCAGCGCGGCTTGTTCTTCGAGCAGGAGTGGGCCGGCACGCGCAGGGTGATGCCGGTCGCCTCGGGCGGCATCCACGCCGGACAGATGCACCAGCTGCTGCACTACCTGGGCGAGGACGTGGTGCTGCAATTCGGCGGCGGCACCATCGGCCACCCGATGGGCATCGCGGCCGGCGCGACCGCGAACCGCGTCGCGCTGGAGGCGATGGTGCTTGCCAGGAACGAGGGCCGCGACATTTGGAACGAGGGCCCGCAGATCCTCGAGCAGGCCGCGCGCCACTGCACCCCGCTCAAGCAGGCGCTGGAGGTGTGGAAGGACGTGACCTTCAACTACGCATCGACCGACACGCCCGATTTCGTGCCCACCGCGACCCCGGCCTGATCAGGAGAAACGCCATGAGAATCACACAAGGCAGCTTTTCCTTCCTTCCAGACCTGAGCGACGTGCAGATCCGGGCCCAGATCGAGTACTGTCTGGGCCAGGGCTGGGCGGTGTCGGTCGAGTACACCGACGATCCGCATCCGCGCAACGCCTACTGGGAGATGTACGGCATGCCGATGTTCGACCTGAGAGACGCCGCCGGCGTGATGGCCGAGGTCGACGCCTGCCGCAAGACCTTCCCGAGCCAATACGTGAAGGTGAACGCGTTCGACGCGACGCTCGGCTGGGAGGCGCTGCGCCTGTCGTTCATCGTCAACCGGCCGCCCACCGAGCCGCACTTCGCGCTTGAGCGGGAGGAAGGCGCCGGTCGCATGCAGCGTTACCGGCTGCGCTACTGATGTCGGCAGCGGAGCGCCTGCCGCTCGACTTGGAGCAGCTGTACCGCGACTCGAACGTGGCGGGCGTGCTCGAGGCGCTTGAGCGCGAGCTCATCGGGCTGGCGCCGGTGAAGACGCGCGTGGGCGAGATCGCCGCGCTGCTGGTGGTCGATAAGCTGCGCCGCTCGGTCGGCCTGGAGGCGGGCGCCCCATCGCTGCACATGAGCTTCACCGGCAACCCGGGGACCGGCAAGACCACGGTGGCGCTGCGCATGGCGGAGATCCTGCACGCGCTCGGCTACTCGCGCAAAGGCCACCTGGTCGCGGTGACGCGCGACGACCTCGTCGGCCAGTACATCGGCCATACCGCGCCCAAGACGAAGGAGGTGCTCAAGCGCGCAATGGGCGGCGTGCTGTTCATCGACGAGGCCTACTACCTGTACCGGCCCGAGAACGAGCGCGACTACGGTCAGGAGGCGATCGAGATCCTGCTCCAGGTGATGGAAAACCAGCGCGAGGACCTGGTCGTCATCCTCGCCGGGTACAAGGACCGGATGGACCGATTCTTCTCGTCCAACCCGGGAATGGCCTCGCGCGTCGCGCACCACATCGATTTCCCGGATTACGGCGAGGGCGAGCTGCTCGCGATCGCGGACCTCATGCTCGCGAACATGAAATACCGCCTCGATGCGGATGGCGAGGCGGCGCTGCGCGAGTACATCGCGCTGAGAAAAACGCAACCGCACTTCGCGAACGCGCGCTCGATCCGCAACGCGCTCGACCGCGCGCGCCTGCGCCAGGCCAGGAGGCTGTTCGAGCAGCGCGCCGCGCCGCTCACGCGCGAGGCGCTGATGAGCATCACGGCGGCGGACATCCGCGCGAGCCGGGTGTTCGTGGACAAGAGGGGGCAGACATGACGCTGCAGGCGCTTATCTTCGACGTCGACGGCACGATCGCGGACACCGAGGAAGTGCACCGCCAGGCGTTCAATGCCGCCTTCATCGCCATGGACCTGGACTGGAGCTGGAGCGAGGCCGAATACATGACCCTGCTCAGGGTCTCGGGCGGAACCGAGCGTCTCGCGAACTACATCTCCAGGCTCAAGGCGAGCCCCGGGGAGAAGCAGCGTCTCGCCGGCCTGGTGCCCGCGATCCACCGCGAGAAGACCCGTTTGTACTACGAGCTGATCAGCGATGGCCGGACCGCCGCGCGCCCCGGCGTCGCACGCCTCATGAACGAGGCCTGCGAAGCGGGGGTGAAGCTCGCGCTCGCAGCCACCAGCACGACCTCAAACGCCGAGGCGCTGGTCGGCGCGCTGTTCGGGCCCAAGGCGAGAGGGTGGTTCGCCGCCGTGGCGAGCGCCGACGAAGTGGCGCAGAAAAAGCCCGCGCCGGATCTCTACCGCAGGATCGTCGGCACGCTGCGCGTCGCCTCGGACAGCTGCGTCGCATTCGAGGACTCGGCCAACGGCGTGCTCGCGGCCAAGGCGGCCGGACTGTACACGATCGCGACGCCTTCGCGCTGGACCGCGACGCAGGATTTCTCCCGCGCCGATCGGGTGCAGCCGAGCCTGGACGAGCCGCCGCTCGGGTTGGCGAGAATCGCGGCGCTGCACGCCGCGGGCGTCACCCGCGTCGCCTAGGGAATCGCGATGCGGCAGGAAAAGACCATCACCGAGTTCATCATCGGCGAGCAACGCAAGTCGCCAGGCGCGACCGGCGGCTTCACTGCGCTGCTGAACGACATCCGGCTCGCCTGCAAGCGCATCGCCTACCTGGTGGGCAAGGGCGCGCTTGCGGACGTGCCGCCGGACTCGATGCGCAAAGTCGCCAACGATATTTTCGTGCGCACCAACGAGTGGGGCGGGCACCTGACCGCGATGGCTTCGCAAGCCGACCCCGCGCCGCACCGGATTCCGGACAGGTATCCGCGCGGGCGCTACCTGCTCGCGTTCGACCCGCTGTGCGGCGCGCCGGCGCTGGACGTCAACGCAGTGGCGGGCAGCCTGTTCTCGGTCCTGCGCGCACCGATGGACATCGTCGATCCGAAAGAAAGCGACTTCCTCCAGCCGGGGGCCGCGCAGGTCAGCTCGGGCTACGCGATTTACGGCCCCACCACCATGCTGGTGCTCGCGCTGGAAACCGGCGTGAACGGCTTCACCCTGGACCGCGAGATCGGCGAGTTCATGCTGACCCATCCTTCGCTGCGCATCCCCGAGGACAGCGCGGAGTTCGCGATCGACAACTCGGGCGCGCGCCTCTGGGAGCCGGCGGTGAAGCGCTACGTCGAGGAATGCCTTGCCGGCGCGGGCGGCCCGCGCGGGCGGGACTGCACCATGCGCTGGGCCGCTTCCCTGGTCGCCGACGCGCACCGCGTCCTGATGCGCGGCGGCGTCTTCCTGTGCCCGCGCGGCGCCGCCGAGGCCGCGCGCGAGGGCCGCCACGAGCTTCTGTTCGAGGCCAACCCGCTCGGCTACCTGGTCGAGCGCGCGGGGGGGCGCGCGAGCACCGGCGACGGACCTCTGCTCGAGGTGGCGCCGGCCGCGCTGCATCAGCGCACCCCGTTCATCTTCGGATCGCGCAATGAAATCGAGCGCATCGAGCAGTATCACCGCGACCACAACCAGCGCGACTTCGACGCACCCCTGTTCGGCACGCGCGGGTTGTTCCGCGCGCCCGCCGAGCTCTAAAAGGACACCGCATGTCGGCCAAGCACCCGGTCATCGCGATCGCCGGCTCCTCCGGCGCCGGCACCACCTCGGTGTCGAAGACCTTCGAGCAGATCTTCTACCGCGAGAACGTGAAGGCGGCGTACGTCGAGGGCGACGCCTTCCATCGCTACGACCGCGAGCAGATGAAGACGAGGATGGCCGAGGAGCTCGAACGCGGCAACCACCACTTCAGCCACTTCGGTCCGGAGGCAAACCTGTTTGCCGAGCTGGAGCAGTTGTTCCGCGACTACGCGGCGAGCGGCGGCGGGCGCACGCGCAAGTACCTGCACAACGACGCCGAGGCGGCGCCAACCAAGCAAAAGCCCGGCAGCTTCACGCCCTGGGAGGACCTCCCGGCGGGCACCGACATGCTGTTCTACGAGGGGCTGCACGGCGGCGCGGCGCACGGCAAGGTGGACGTCGCCTCGCACGTCGACCTGCTGATCGGCGTGGTGCCGGTAATCAACCTCGAATGGATCCAGAAGCTGCACCGCGACCGCGTCACGCGCGGCTACTCGACCGAGGCGGTGACCGACACGATCCTGCGGCGCATGAACGACTACGTGAACTTCATCATCCCGCAATTCGCGCGCACCCACATCAACTTCCAGCGCGTGCCGGTAGTCGATACCTCCAATCCTTTCATCGCGCGCCACATTCCGAGCGCGGACGAGAGCCTGCTGGTGATCCGTTTCGCCAATCCGCGCGGCATCGACTTCCCGTACCTGCTGTCGATGCTGCACGACTCCTTCATGTCGCGCCCGAACACGATCGTCTGTCCAGGCGGCAAGATCGATCTCGCCATGCAACTCATCTTCACGCCGATGATCTGGCGGCTGATGGACCGGCGCAGGCAGGCGCTCGAGCGCTAGGACACCGGATTTCAATCATCCAGGAGGGAGAGATGGCATTCATTTCGCTGCGCCAGCTGCTGGACCACGCCGCCGAGCACGGCTACGGCGTGCCGGCGTTCAACATCAACAACCTGGAGCAGATCCAGGCCATCATGCAGGCGGCGGACGAAGCATCCAGCCCGGTGATCCTGCAGGCCTCGGCGGGCGCGCGCAAGTACGCCGGAGAAGCTTTCCTGCGCAGGATGGTCGAGGCGGCGGTTGAATCCTACCCGCACATCCCGGTGGTGCTGCACCAGGACCACGGTGCGAGCCCGGCAGTGTGCCAGGCGGCGATCCGCTCCGGTTTCACGAGCGTGATGATGGACGGCTCGCTGCTGGAGGACATGAAGACGCCGGCGGACTACGAATACAACGTCGAAGTGACGCGGCGCGCGGTGGACATGGCGCATGCGTTGGGCGTGTCGGTCGAAGGCGAGCTGGGCTGCCTCGGGTCGCTCGAGACCGGCAGCGCGGGCAAGGAGGACGGGGTCGGGGCCGAGGGGCATCTCGCGCGCGAGCAGCTGCTGACCGACCCCGAGCAGGCCGCCGACTTCGTGCGGCGCACCGGCGTAGACGCGCTCGCGGTGGCGATCGGCACCTCGCACGGCGCCTACAAGTTCACCAAGCAGCCGACCGGCGACGTGCTCGCGATCGACCGCATACGCGAAATCCACGCCCGCATCCCGGATACGCACCTGGTGATGCACGGTTCGTCCAGCGTGCCGCAGGAATGGCTGGAGGTGATCCGCATCCATGGCGGCAAGATCCCGCAGACCTACGGCGTACCGGTCGAGGCGATCCTGCAGGGCATCCGGCACGGCGTGCGCAAGATCAACATCGACACCGACATCCGGCTCGCGATGACCGGCGCGATGCGACGCGCGATGGCCGAGGACCCGGCCGAATTCGATCCGCGCAAGTTCCTGAAGGCGGCGACTGCGGCCGCGCGGGCGCTGTGCAAGGAGCGTTTCGACGCCTTTGGCTGCGCGGGACAGGCGCAGCGCATCCGGCCCGAGGCGCTGGAGCGCACGGCGCAGCGTTATTTATCGAACCCGGCGCTGACGCGCGCAGCCTGAGTCATTAAAATAGCGCCATGAACACCCCGACCACCGCGGCCGCGGCCGCCTCTCCCGCTTCGCCCCAGGAGTCCCTGCAGCGCGACATGGCCAACGCGCTGCGCGCGCTCGCCATGGACGCTGTGCAGGCCGCGAATTCCGGCCATCCGGGCATGCCGATGGGCATGGCCGAAATCGCGCTCGCGCTGTGGAGCCGGCACCTGCGCCACAATCCCGCCGACCCGCACTGGGCAGACCGCGACCGTTTCATGCTCTCGAACGGGCACGGCTCGATGCTGCAGTACGGGTTGCTGCACCTGACCGGCTACGACCTGCCGATCGACGAGCTCAAGCGCTTCCGCCAGCTCGGCTCGAAGACTCCGGGGCACCCCGAGTACCGCTGTACGCCGGGCATCGAAACCACCACCGGCCCGCTCGGCCAGGGCCTCGCCAACGGCGTCGGAATGGCGATCGCCGAACGAGTGCTCGCAGATCACTTCAACCGACCTGGCTTCGACGTCGTCGACCACCACACCTACGTGTTCATGGGCGACGGCTGCATGATGGAAGGCATCTCGCACGAAGCCAGCGCGCTGGCCGGCACTCTCGGGCTGGGCAAACTGATCGTGTTCTACGACGACAACGGCATCTCGATCGACTCGGAAAAGGGCCACATCGACCAGTGGTACACCGACGACGTGCCCAAGCGCTTCGCCGCCTACGGCTGGCAGGTGATCCCGAAGGTCAACGGGCACGACGTCGCCGCGGTCGACAAGGCGATCCGCAAAGCGAAGCGGGAACAGTCGCGCCCGACGCTGATCTGCTGCAAGACCGTGATCGGGAAAGGCGCACCGCACAAGCAGAACACCGGCACCGCGCACGGCTCGGCGCTCGGCGCGGACGAGGTCGCGGCAACGCGGATCGCGATCGGCTGGCCCTACCCGCCGTTCGAGATCCCCAAGCAGGTGTACGACGCCTGGAACGCGCGTGCCGCCGGCGCACGCCGGCAGCGACGCTGGAACAAGCTGTTCGCTGCCTACCAGGCGGCGCATCCCGAGCTGGCGAGCGAATTCCGCCGCCGCACGGCGGGCGAGCTGCCGGCGGATTTCGACGCGCTGGTGGCCGGGCTGGTGCGCGATTGCGACGCCAAGGCCGAGACGATCGCCACGCGCAAGGCTTCGCAAAACCTGCTCGAAGCGCTGCAGCCCGCGTTACCGGAGCTGGTGGGCGGCTCGGCCGACCTCGCGCCGTCCAACCTCACCATCGTCAAGGGCTCGAAAGCGATCGGCCGCACCGGCGGCGGGAACTATCTCTTCTACGGCGTGCGCGAGTTCGGCATGTGCGCCGTCATGACCGGCTTGTCGCTGCACGGCGGCTTGGTGCCCTACGGCGGCACCTTCCTCATATTCTCGGACTACGCGCGCAACGCGCTGCGCATGGCGGCGCTGATCGGCACGCGCGTGATCTACGTATTCACGCACGACTCGATCGGCCTGGGCGAGGACGGGCCGACGCACCAGCCGATCGAGCAGGCCTCGACCCTGCGCCTGATTCCCAACATGGAGCTCTGGCGTCCCTGCGACACGGTCGAGACCGCGGTGGCCTGGGGCGCAGCGCTCGCGCGCAGGAACGGGCCGACGGCGCTGCTGCTGTCGCGCCAGAACCTCGCGTTCGCCAGGCGCGACGCGGCGGCGCTCGAAGGCGTCCAGCGCGGGGGCTACGTACTTGCGCAAGGGAGCGGGACGCCGCGCGCGGTGATCATCGCCACCGGTTCGGAGGTGGCGCTCGCGCTCGGCGCGCAGAAGCTGCTCGCGGGCGAAGGGATCGACGTACGCGTGGTGTCGATGCCTTCGACCAGCGTGTTCGACCGGCAAGACCCGTCCTACCGCGACGCGGTGCTGCCGCGCGGCGTGCCGCGGGTGGCGGTCGAAGCCGGCGTCACCGGGTTCTGGCGCAAGTACGTCGGGCTCGAGGGCGCGGTGATCGGCATCGACCGCTTCGGCGAATCGGCCCCGGCGACGGAACTGTTCGAGCATTTCGGGTTCACGCCCGAGAAGGTGGTTCAGGCAGTGAAGTCAGTCATCCAGGAGTAGTCATGGCAATCAAGATCGCAATCAACGGCTTCGGCCGCATCGGGCGCAACATCCTGCGCGCCCACTACGAGTACGGCAAGAAGCAGGGCCTGCAGTTCGTGGCGCTGAACGACCTGGGCGACGCCAGGATCAACGCCCATTTGCTCAAGCACGACACCGCACACGGAACCTTCGGCGGCAGCGTGCAGGTCGAGGGCGATTCGCTGATGGTGAACGGCGACCGGATCAAGGTGCTGGCCGAACGCGATCCCGCCAAGCTGCCGTGGAAGGCGCTCGGCGTCGACATGGTGTTCGAGTGCACCGGCCTTTTCACCAGCAAGGCGAAGACGAGCGCGCACCTGCAGGCGGGGGCGAAGAAAGTCATCATCTCCGCTCCCGGTGACAAGGACGTCGACCGCACCATCGTGATGGGAGTGAACGACAAGGACCTCAAGAGCAGCGACACGGTGATTTCGAACGCCTCGTGCACGACCAACTGCCTGGCGCCGATGGTGAAGGTGCTGGACGAGGCCATCGGGGTGGTGAACGGCGTGATGACCACGGTGCACGCCTATACCAACGACCAGGTGCTGACCGACGTCTATCACAAGGACCTGCGCCGGGCGCGCTCGGCGTCGCAGAACATGATCCCGACCAAGACCGGCGCCGCGGCCGCCGTGGGGCTGGTGCTGCCGCACTTGAACGGCAAGCTCGACGGCTACGCGATCCGCGTGCCGACGATCAACGTCTCGATCGTCGATCTGACCTTCGTCGCCAAGAAGGCGACCACGGTCGACGAGGTGAACGCCGCGATGAAGAAGGCCTCCGAGGGCGCCCTCAAGGGCATCATCGAGTACAACACCGAGCCGCTCGTCTCGTCGGACTTCAACCACAACCCCGCCAGCTCGATCTTCGACGCGACGCTGACCAAGGTGGGCGGCGGCACGCTGGTGAAGGTTGCGTCGTGGTACGACAACGAGTGGGGCTTCAGCAACCGCATGCTCGATGCTGCCGTCGCGTTGATGAACGCGAAGTAATTCGTGCGCTTCAAGCGCATGAGCGAGGTCGATCTGCGCGGCAAGCGGGTGCTGATCCGGGCCGACCTCAACGTGCCGCTGGACGACGCGGGAGCGATATCCGATGACACGCGCATCCGCGCCTCGCTCGCCGGCATCCGGCAGGCGCTCGAGCAGGGCGCGGCAGTGATGGTGACCTCGCACCTCGGCCGCCCGAAGGAAGGCGAGCTCAGGCCCGAGGACTCGCTCGCTCCGGTGGCGAAGCGGCTCGGGGAGCTCTTGAATTTAGAAATTAAACTCATACCCAATTGGGTCGATGGAGTTTCCGTCCGCCCCGGCGAGCTCGTCGTGCTCGAGAACTGCCGGGTCAACAAGGGCGAGAAGAAGGACGACGAGGCGCTGGCGAGGAAGATCGCCGCGCTGTGCGACGTGTACGTGAACGACGCCTTCGGCAGCGCGCACCGCGCCGAGGCGACCACGCACGGCGTAGCGCGCTTCGCACCGGTCGCCTGCGCCGGGCCGCTGATGGCCGGGGAGCTCGATGCGCTGGGCAAGGCGTTCGCGCATCCCGCGCGGCCGCTGGTGGCGATCGTCGCCGGTTCCAAGGTCTCGACCAAGCTCACGCTGCTGGCGGAGCTGGCGAAGAAGGTCGACCAGCTCGTCGTGGGCGGCGGCATCGCCAACACCTTCCTGCTCGCCTCCGGCATCAGGATCGGCAAATCGCTCGCCGAGCCGGGCCTCGTGGCCGAAGCGAAGAAGATCATGGCGGCGACCAGGGTGCCGCTGCCGGTGGACGTCGTGGTAGGCAAGGGCTTCGACGATGCGAATTCGGTGACCAAGCCCGCAAGCGCGGTGGCCGACGACGAAATGATCCTCGACATCGGCCCCAGGAGCGCACAGACGCTGGCGGCCGCGCTCGGTACGGCGGGAACCATCGTCTGGAACGGGCCGGTCGGTGTGTTCGAGCGCGAGCCCTTCGCCGGCGGCACGCGCGCCGTCGCCAAGGCGATCGCGCAGTCGAAGGCATTCTCGATCGCCGGCGGCGGCGACACCGTGGCCGCGATCAACAAGTTCGGCATCGCGCACAAGATCGGCTACATCTCGACCGCCGGCGGGGCGTTTCTCGAGTTCCTCGAAGGCAAGACCCTGCCCGCGGTGGCGGCGCTGGAGGCGCGCGCTTAGGCGTGTTTCGATTTCCAGGCGCGGAATTCGGCCAGCCTTAGCCGGTAGCGCACGATGTTGCCTTCGTGCAGATTCCGCAGCTCGATGAGTGCCATCTTGGCGAAACGCGGCATGTCGTCCACCGGAACCATGCCTGCGGCAAGCTGCCGGACCGCCCTTGGATCGATCGGTGCGCCCGAGCGCACCAGCTCGGCGATCACCTCGGCGAGCTCGGCCCGGTACTTCAGCCTGAACGGATCGGGTTCGGCGAGGGCTCCCGCGACCGCCTTGAATTGGTCGCACGAGCGTTCATAGGCCCAGGTGAACGCGTCCCGCAGCAGATCCACGCGCGCGTGTTCGTACACGGCGAGGGTGCCCTCCACGTAAGCGCGCGCAGGGACGCCCACGAACGAGAGCGGGCACAGATTGTTCTTGATGAACGGAATGTTCGCCGCAAGCCGCGATACGCGCTCGTTCACGTCCCCGAAGGGCTGCAGATAGGGGATGTGGACCATCTGGAAGAACGCCTGCTCGAATGGGTCGGCAATAGCGCCGGCCTTCTCCAGGATGAGACGAAAGAATTCCTCGATCTGCTGCGGCGCCGCAAGCGGCCGATATACGGTTGCGCCGATCTCGACCATGCGCGTGCGCAGTCGCCCGCCAGCCGCAGGGTCGGTCAGCAGGTTTTCCGACAGCAGCGCGTGCAGATTCATGAACGTGAACCTGTCGAAGCCGGTCTCCTCGGTCTGCTCGATCAGGAACTCGATCGCCTGCTTGTGATTGATGATCATCTGGGTTTCCAGGCGGTCCTTGCCGTGTGCCTCGCGGCTGTGCTCGATGAGATTGAGCGTGTCGAGCCGGGTATAGGTGTTGCCCTCGAGGCGCGAGGAGGCCCAGGACAGGTCGATCAGGAGCCGGTTGAGGACGTTGCGTGCGTATGTCCTCCCCGGGTGCTGAGCGAACGGTGTGCGCCCGATTTCGCGTAGCCGCACGCGCCGATCGGCGTCGTTTAGATAGAAGGTTTCATTCGGACGATAGCTCTCGAGCAGAGTTCGGTCGTAGCCGACCGGCCGCCTTTGCGTGATCGGTCGCCTCACCCAGGCTCGCAGAACTTCCGATTCCCCGTTCAGGGGAACATAGGTCTCGGGTTCTCCTTTTTCGGCCGGGAGTGCGATACGCTCGGAGGCGGCGACCGGGAAGTAACGAGTCGCTGGCCCTTGGCCGCGAGCGCGGATACGCTGTCGCCGAACGAGATGTTTGAGGAGACGGGCCACGGACCGCGCGCTCGCCTCGTCCGCGAAGGTGCGCGCGAGCGCGGCCGCCGCCGTTCCGTCTGGATGCCGGCTGATCTCGGACTCCAATCGGTCGATCAGATCGCTGGCAAGATTTTTTGGCATGATATCCGCTTTATTGGCTGGATATCTATTATCTATTTGTAAATAATACAATTATATTGCAACGAAAGTCAATATCAAGCCAATCTTGTGGCATGGTAAAGAAGAAACGGACGGGATGCGGCTGAACCGTCGAAACCGTGGGCGATCCACAGGCGTGCAACCGGCGTGTCCACGGCGGCGACCTCGAGGTTCAGAGTGTGTTCAGACGCGGGTGATAGACTGAAAACAATGCTTCGTAGTACTAAGATCGTCGCCACCCTTGGGCCGGCGTCGAGCGATCCCGAGGTGCTCGAGAAGATGATCCGCGCCGGGGTCGACGTGGCGCGGCTGAACTTCTCGCACGGCAGCGCGGAGGACCACCTCAGACGCGCGGGGCTGGTGAGGGAAATCGCGCGCAAGGTCGGGCGCACGGTCGCGATCATGTGCGACCTGCAGGGCCCCAAGATCCGAATCGGCAAGTTCAAGGACGGCAAGGTCGTGCTCGCCGCGGGCAGCCGCTTCATCCTCGACGCGGGCTGCAAGCTGGGCGACGCGGAGCGCGTCGGGCTGGACTACAAGGAGCTGCCGCGCGACGTCGAGCCGGGAGCCGTGCTGCTGCTCGACGACGGCAAGATCGTGCTCGAGGTGACCGAGGTGCGCGGCGACGAGGTGCACACCATCGCGCGCGACGGCGGCGTATTGTCGAACAACAAGGGCATCAACCGGCAGGGCGGCGGACTGACCGCTCCGGCGCTGACGCCGAAGGACATGGAGGACGTGCGCACCGCGGCGCAGCTGCAGGCGGACTTTCTCGCGGTGTCGTTCCCGAAGTCGGGCGCGGACATGACCAAGGCGAAGGAGCTGCTGCGCGCGGCGGGCGGCAAGGCGATGCTGATCGCCAAGATCGAGCGCGCGGAAGCCGTCACCGAGGCCGCGCTGCTCGACATCATGCAAGCCTGCGACGGCATCATGGTGGCGCGCGGCGACCTCGCGGTGGAGGTGGGCGATGCGTCGGTCCCGGCGCTGCAGAAGAAGATGATTCGCCTCGCGCGCGAGCACAACAGGCTCACCATCACCGCCACGCAGATGATGGAGTCGATGATCGACAGCCCGGTGCCGACGCGTGCCGAGGTCTCCGACGTGGCGAACGCGGTGCTCGACGGCACCGACGCGGTGATGCTCTCGGCCGAATCGGCGAGCGGCAAGTACCCGGTGCAGACGATCGAGGCGATGCATCGCATCTGCGTCGAAGCCGAGGCGACGCAGCCGGTGACGCTCGACCAGGAGTTCTTCAACCGCGTGTTTTCGCGCGTCGACCAGTCGATCGCGATGGCCGCGCTGTTCACCGCCTTTCACCTCAAGGTCAAGGCGATCGCCTCGCTCACCGAATCGGGCTCCACCGCGCTGTGGATGTCGCGCCTGAACTGCGGCGTGCCGATCTACGCGCTCACCTCGCAAACGCACACGCGCTACCGCTGCGCTCTGTTCCGCGATGTTTATCCGCTGATCGTCGAGTACGCCGGAAATGACCGCGAGGAGCTGCTGGCCGAGGCGGAGAAGGTGCTGGTCGAGCAGGGCGTGGTGAAGCCCGGCGACCTGATCGTGCTCACCATCGGCGAGCCGATCGGCAAGCCGGGCGGAACGAACACGATGAAGATCGTGCGGGTAGGCGAACATCTCAAGGGCTGAGGATGGCCGAAGCAAAGCTTCCACCCAGGGCGCCGGGCCAGGAGCACAGCGTGCCCTGGTTCTGGCCGTTCGCCGCGCTGGGGTGCAAGCTCGATCTGAAGACGATTCGCGTTCCGCTCTATCTGCTCGCGGGCGAGCAGGACGACATCACGACCAAGGAGCAGGCGTTTAACGCGGCGTCGCTGGTCGGCACTCCGGCTCGCGACATCGAGAAGAAACTCGTGCCGGGCGGACGCATCGGCCTGTTCATGGGCACGCGCACGCTGGCCGAAACCTGGCCGGAGATCGGCCGCTGGATTTCTGCACGAGGCTAAGCCGCGGACTGAGCGCGGCGGCCCTCGTAGAGGTCCCGGCCGGCAACCAAAGCGCGGATCTTGCCGTCGGCGATGCTGCGCTTGAGCATCCAGAAACCGCAATCGGGGTGGACGTAGCGCACGCGTCCCGCCCCCAGCATTTTCTCGGCGCGCTCGATCGCGCGCGCGACCTCCTCGGCGGTCTCGACCTCGGTGTGCTTGATATCGATTACGCCGACACCCATGCCGATCTCCGGCCGCAAGTTCCTGAACACCGCAAGCTCCTCCGGCGGCCGATGTGCGCACTCCATGACGATATGGTCGGCGTGCAGCGCGTTCAGGTAATCGAGCAGCTTGCCCCAGGTGCCGTGCTGCACCGACTGACCGCCGTAGTTGCCGAAGCACAGGTGCACCGCGCCTTTGGCGCCCTCGGGAACCGCGTCGAGCACGCGGTTGATCGCTCCGGCCGCCCATTGCCATTCGTCGGGGTGCCCCGGCAGGTTGGCTTCGTCGAGCTGCACCACGTCCGCGTCCAGGTGCCTCACTTGGGCCGCAAGCGCCTCGCCGAGCGCGTGCGCCAGCGCGCCCGGGTCGCGGTAATGCGTGTCCAGCAGCGTCTTGGCGAGCATGTGCGGCCCGGTCACGGTGAACTTGAAGGGGCGCGACGCGAGCGTGCGGGCGCGGCGGCAGGCAAGCGGCAGATCGAGGGTGCCGGGACCGACCGGGCCGTCGACCACGCCCGGCGGACGGGTCCGGAATCGCATCCCGTGCTGCGCGCGGTAGCCGAGCAATTCGTCGAACGTCAGCCGCGTTCGCACGCCGTCCATCGGCTGAACGAAATACTCGATCATGCCGTTGGTCTCGGGATGGTTGACGTCGAACCGATACAGCTCGCCGTCGCATACCAAGTCGAGGCCGGCTTGCTCCTGGGTGTGCAGCACGACGCGCGTAGCATCGAGCAGCGCCTGCTCCGAAGGCAGCGCGGCGAGCCAGTCCGGAATCGGGTAGGAGCCGACGACGGTCGTTTTGATGCGCGCCTCAGCCATCGTGTCTCCGGCCGCGGCTCACTTCGGCATCTTGATCGACTTGTCGAGGAACTGGTTGGTGTATACCGTCTTCACGTCGTAGGGGGCGTCGATGCCGATGTACTGCTTGACCAGATCGTAGTCGGACTTCATGCGCGCGGGGTCGTGGTAGCCGAGCGCAACCGTGCGTGAAAATTTGTCGCTCATCAGCACCTCGACCTCGCCCCAGTTCTCCATTTCGTTGTCGAACTTGAGCGCGCCGTTGGCCTCCACCAGGGCGTCGATGCACGGCTTGGGATTCTCGACGCAGGCGTGGAATGCGCGCTGAGTGACCTTCACGAACCTGCCGATGAGCGCCTTGTGCTTCTTGAGGAACGCGCCGTTCACGACCACCGAGTTGCCGTAGGGATTCAAGCCCGCGTCGCGCCATGCGAGGAATCCCATGTCGTCCCCCAGCACGCGCTTGAAGACATGGTGAAGATTGTAGAACGAGGTCGTGATGTCGACCGAGTGCGCCTTGAGCGCGGCGAGCTTGGCGTTCGGGTCGACGTTGACCCAGATGACCGAGTTCGGATCGACGTCATTCGCCTTGGCGATCGCCGGCCACATCGGGCGCGCAGCGTCGCCCGCGGGATTGCCGATCTTCTTGCCCGGGAAGTCCTTGATGCCCTTGATGCCGGAGCTCTTGAGCCAGTAGAAGCCCTGCGGCGAGTTGGCGTACACGTTGTACACCGCGACCAGGTCGGCGCCCTTGCCCTTCGCCAGCAGCACCGTGCCCATGTCCGCCAATCCGATCGGATCCGCGCCCGCCCCGACGCGCCGCGCCGCGAGCACCGAACCCTTGCCCGGCTCGAGATTGAGGTCCACGCCCGCTTTTTCGTACCAGCCCATCTTCTTGGCGTAGTAGTACGGCGCATGATCGCCGCCCGGCACCCAGTTCAGGATGAAGTCGAGTTTTTCGGCCGCGAACGCGGGCGATGCGGCAAGCCCCAGCGCCGCAAGCGCCGCGGCCAGCATGGTGCGGGATAGCATGGCGTTTCCTCCGGTTGATCTGCGTCGCCGATGGTATCGGCATCGCCGGCGCGGTGTCAACGAATGCGCGTTGACGTTGCGGTGCGGCCGGGGGTAAGTTAACCGGACGGTTACTTCGCGCCTTTTCCCGGGGGAGTCGGCAGATGGAAAATTCCAACGACGCGACGCAGCGCTACCTGCTCGCGATCCTCGCGCACGTTGCGCTGGTCGTCGCCTGGTACCTGTTCGTCAGGATCGGCAATGTGCCGAAGTTCGTCATGCCGTCGCCGGGGGATACGCTCGCCGCGGCCTTCGCCGGCAACTACGGCTGGTGGACCAACACGGCGGTCACGGCGACCGAGATCTACGCCGGCTACTTTCTCGCGCTGCTGGCGGGCGTCGCATTGGCGCTGGTGTTCACCTGGTCGAAGCTGCTCGAGGCGTTCTTCATGCCGCTGCTGGTGTCGCTCAACATGATCCCGAAAGTCGCGCTCGGGCCGTTGATCATCGTCTGGTTCAAATACGGAATTCTGCCGAATTCGATGATGGCGTTCTCCATCTGCGTGTTTCCGATCCTGCTCACCACCGCGCGCGGCCTGCGCGAAATCGAGCCCGAATTGCTCGACCTCGTGCGCTCGCTCAAGGGCTCGCGCTGGCAGCTGTTCAGCAAGATCCAGCTGCCGGGCGCGCTGCCGTACATTTTCTCCGGCATGAAGGTGGGCGCGATCCTCGCGGTGGCGGGTGCGATCGTGGGCGAGTTCCTCGCTTCGGACAAGGGGCTCGGCTACCTGATGCTGCAGGTACAGGTAACGCTGGACACGCCGGCCATGTTCATGGCCGTGCTCATCATCACCCTGCTCGGCATGCTGCTCTACGGCTTCGTGCTCCTGCTCGAGCGCCTGCTGGTCGCGAAGGACGCGCGGGTCGCGTGATGGTCGAGCCGTTCATCCACCTCGCCGGGGTGCGCAAGGCCTACGGCCGCGACGGACAGCGGCAGCTCGCGATCTCGGACGCGAGCTTCGACGTGCTGCCGGGGGAGCTCGTATCCCTGGTGGGGCCTTCCGGCTGCGGCAAGTCGACGCTGCTGAAGATTCTCGCCGGACTGCTGCCGGCCGACGACGGCGAAGTGAAGATCGGCACCGCGGAGCACCCGTTCGATCCCGCGCGCGACGTGGGCATGGTTTTCCAGTCGCCGCTGCTGCTGAAGTGGCGGCGGATTCTGGACAACGTTCTGCTGCCGGCGGAGATCCTGGGCTTGCCGATGGCGCAGGCGGGCGAGCGGGCGGCGGCGCTGTTGCGGCTGGTCGGGCTCGAGGGCAACGAGCGGAAGTACCCGTACGAGCTTTCGGGCGGCATGCAGCAGCGCGCGGCGATCGCGCGGGCGCTGGTTCACGACCCGAAACTCGTGCTGATGGACGAGCCTTTCGGCGCTCTGGACGCCCTCACGCGCGAAAAGATGAACCTCGAGCTGCTGCGCATCTGGAAGGAGTCCGGCAAGACGATCCTGTTCGTCACGCACGGCATCTCGGAGGCGGTGTTCCTCGGCACCAGGGTGGTGGTGCTCACCTCGGGGCCGGCCCGCATGGCCGACAATTTCGAGATCGATCTGCCGCGCCCGCGGACGCTTGACATGAAGACCCACGCGCGCTTCGGGGAATACACGCGCCGGATCTACCGGCTGCTGGGGATGGAATGAGCGCGGCGCGCGCCGACGGCGGACGGGATCCCGGGCGCACGAGGGGCCGGATCATGGCCGCGGCGACCGCGGAATTCGCCCGCCACGGCCTGGGCGGCGCCCGCGTGGACCGCATCGCGGCGCGGGCGGGCGCCAACAAGCGCATGCTGTACTACTATTTCCAGGACAAGGAAGGCCTGTTCCTCGCCGCGCTGGAGGAGCGATACGCGCACATCCGCAACGCCGAGCGCGCGCTCGAGCTCGAGCACCTCGGCCCGCGCGAGGCGCTGCGCAAGCTGGTCGAATTCACCTGGCGCTACTACCTCGAGCAGCCGGAGTTCCTCACTTTCCTGAACAGCGAAAATCTGCACAAAGGGCGGCATCTGAGGAGATCGAGAAGGGTGCGCGAGATGAATTCGCCGCTGATCGAGACGCTGCGGAGCATCCTGCGCCGGGGCGAGCGTGAAGGCGTCTTCCGCCGCAGCATCGACCCGGTGCAGCTCTACATCTCGATCGCCGGCGAAGGCTACTTCTATCTGTCCAACCGGTTTACGCTCTCGCGCATCTTCGGCCGCGACCTGATGTCTCCCGCGGCGCTGCGTCAGCGCGCGCGCCACATGATCGACATGATCTTGAATGCAGTGAGGTGCTGAGGCGATGCGTATTGCGCTTTGCAACGAAGTGATCGCGCCGATGCCGTTCCCGGCGCAGTGCGAGTACGCCGCCAAGCTGGGCTATGACGGGCTCGAAGTGGCGCCCTACACCCTGTCCGAGGACCCGCAGCGCATGGGCTCGGCGCAGATCGCCGCGGCCCGGGCGGCCGCCGAGGATGCGGGCGTGGCGGTGACCGGACTGCACTGGCTGCTGGTAAAGCCGGCGGGCCTTTCCATCACCGCGCGCGACGCCGCGGTTCGCAAGCGCACCGTCGATGCGATGCTGGCGCTGGTCGACCTGTGCGCGGAACTGGGCGGCCGCTACCTGGTGCACGGCTCGCCGCAGCAGCGCCGCATCGAAGCGGGCGACACCCGCGCAGCCGCCCTGGCGCGCGCCGGGGAGTGCTTCGCGCAGGCGGCGGAGCGGGCTGCCAAGGCGGGCGTGCTGTACTGCGTGGAGCCGCTCGCGGCGGACGCGACACCACTCATCAACACGCTCGAGGAAGCCGCAGCACTGGTGAAGCAGATCGGCAACCCGGCGCTGCGCTCGATGCTCGATTGCAGCGCGGCCGGGCGCAGCGAGGTGCAGCCCCTCGATGCACTGGTCGAGCGCTGGGTGCCGTCGGGAACCATCGCGCACGTCCAGGTCAACGACCGCAACCGGCGCGGCCCGGGCCAGGGCGAGCAGCGCTTCGCGCCGCTGTTCGGCGCGCTGCTGCGCAACGGCTATCCGGGCGACGTCGCGGTCGAGCCTTTCGATTATGTGCCGGACGGCCCGGGCGCCGCCGCGCGCGCGGTCGGCTATATCCGGGGCATCCTGGAGGCGCTCGGGCAGCCATGAGCGGGCCGCGCTTCACGCTCGAAGCAATCGACCTCTACGAGCGGCAGATCCGCCTGCGCATGCCGTTCCGCTTCGGGGTGGTGACGCTGACCGCCGCGCCGCAGGCCTACGTGCGCGCGACGATCCGGCTCGAGCAGGGCGGGCGCTCGGAGGGTGCGGCGGCCGAAATGATGGCGCCCAAGTGGTTCGACAAGAACCCCGCCCTGTCGGATGAGGACAACGTCACGCAGCTGCGCAGTTCGCTCGCGATCGCGCGCGAGGCCTACCTGGCGGGCGGGGCGAACACTGCGTTCGGGCATTGGCGCGAGCACTACGAGCCGCAGATCGCGCGCGGCGCGCGACAGGGCCTGAACAGCCTGACCGCGTGCTACGGCCCGGCGCTCATCGACCGCGCCCTGCTCGATGCGCTGTGCCGCGCGCTGGGCGTGTCCTTTTACCGCGCGCTCGGGTCGAACCTGCCGGGGATCGAAGCGCCGGACCTGGACATGAAGGGATTCCTGTCCGGACTCACGCCGCAGCCGGCGATCGCGGCGCGGCACACCGTCGGCCTGACCGACCCGATCGCTGCGGGCGACCTCGCCAAGCGCGTCGACGACGGTCTGCCCGAGACGCTGGAGGAGGTCGTGGCGCGCTACGGCCACCGCCATTTCAAGCTCAAGGTCGACGGCGATCCCCGCGCCGCGGTGGAGCGGCTCGCTGCGATCGCCGCCGTGCTCGACCGCGGCGGCGCGCCTTACCATGCGACGCTCGACGGCAACGAGCAGTACGCTGACGTGGACGGCGCGCTCGAGCTGTGGCGGCGCGTGGTCGAGGAGCCGCGCCTCGCGCGGCTCGCCCGCAGCGTGCTGTTCATCGAGCAGCCGATCCGGCGCCAGAACGCGCTCGAGCGCGACATCTCGCCGCTCGCGCGCGAGATTGCGGTCATCATCGACGAGTCTGACGATTCGCTCGAGGCCTTTCCGCGCGCGCGCTCTCTCGGCTATGCGGGGGTGTCGTCGAAGACCTGCAAGGGCCTGTACAAGTCGCTGATCAACGCCGCGCGCTGCGCGCAGTGGAACCGCGAGCAGGGTGCCGAGCGGCATTTCATGAGCGGCGAGGATCTGACCGTCCAGGCGGGCATCGCGTTGCAGCAGGATCTTGCGCTCGTTTCGCTGCTCGGCCTGCGGCACGTGGAGCGCAACGGCCACCACTACGTGAACGGCATGGCGGCTGCGCCCGAGCACGAGCAAAGCGGGTTCCTGGCCGCCCACCCTGACCTGTACGAGAGCAGCCACGGCGCGGTGCGCCCGGCAATCCGCGCCGGAGTGATGTCGATCGCCAGCCTTGCCTGCCCCGGATACGCAAGCGCAGCCATGCCCGACTGGAGCGCGCTCGACAGCTTGGAAACCCGAAAGGAAGCGGCATGAAACACAAGCGCCTCGGCATCATCATGAACGGAGTGACCGGACGCATGGGCACCAACCAGCACCTGGTGCGCTCGATTCTCGAAATCCGGAAACAGGGTGGAGTGGCGCTGAAGGACGGCTCGCGCCTGATGCCCGATCCGATCCTGGTCGGCCGCAGCGCCGCCAAGCTCGAGCAGCTCGCGCGCGCGCACGGCCTGGAGCGCTGGACCACTGATCTCGACCGGGCGCTCGGCGACGGGCGCGACGAAGTCTTCTTCGACGCCGCCTCGACCAAGCTTCGCCCGACGCTGCTCAAGCGCGCCATTGCGGCCGGCAAGCACGTCTATTGTGAGAAGCCGGTGGCAACCAATCTCGCCGAAGCGATGGACTTGTACCGCGCGGCCAAGAAGGCCGGCGTGAAGCACGGCGTGGTGCAGGACAAGCTCTGGCTGCCGGGCTTGCTCAAGCTCAGGATGCTGCGCGACAGCGGCTTCTTCGGCAGGATCCTGTCGGTGCGGGGAGAGTTCGGCTACTGGGTGTTCGAAGGCGATTGGCAGCCGGCGCAGCGGCCGTCCTGGAACTACAAGAAGGACGAGGGCGGCGGAATCATCCTCGACATGCTGTGCCACTGGCGTTACGTGATCGACAACCTGTTCGGTGCGGTCAAGGCCGTGTCGTGCCTGGGCGCGACGCATATTCCCCAGCGCTGGGATGAACGCGGCGCGAAATACCGGGCGAGCGCGGACGACGCTGCCTACGCCACCTTCGAGCTGGCGGGCGGCGCGATCGCGCACTTCAACAGCTCATGGTGCGTGCGGGTGCGGCGCGACGACCTGCTGACGTTGCAGGTGGACGGCACGCACGGCTCGGCGGTGGCCGGCCTGCGGCGCTGCTTCACCCAGGCGCGAGCCAATACTCCCAAGCCGGTCTGGAACCCGGATATTCCCCAGCCGATCGATTTCTTCTCCGGCTGGCAGGAAGTGCCGGACAACCTGCCGGCAGACAACGCTTTCAAGGTGCAATGGGAGCTGTTTCTGAGGCACGTCGCGGGCGAAGGCGGATTCGCCTGGGGACTGCTCGAGGGCGCAAAGGGCGTGCAGCTGGCCGAGCTGGGCCTCAAGAGCTGGCGCAGCCGCAAGTGGCTCGACGTGCCGGAGCTCAAGCCGTGAAGCGCGACACCATTTTGACGATCAAAATGCCGGCCGCCGACGGCCGTCTGGAAGACTATCCCGTGCGCGAGCCGATCCGCTTCGCGCGCCCGGCGCGGGAATTCACGCGCGTCGCGCTCGCGGCGGCGCACGTGGTCGCCGATCCACTGTCGACGCGCGAGCCCTGGCTCGAACCTGCAATCGACTGGGACGCGACGATCGCCTATCGGCGCCACTTGTGGTCGTGGGGATTGGGCGTCGCAGAGGCAATGGACACCGCGCAGCGCGGCATGGGCCTCGACTGGCCCAGCTCGCTCGAGTTGATCCGCCGCACGCTCGACGCCGCGCGGGGCGTACAGGGCGCGGCCGTCGCCTCGGGCGCCGGTACCGATCATCTGGCGCCGGGTGCCGGGATCGACCAGGTCATCGCCGCCTACGAGGAGCAATGCGCGGCGATCGAAAAGCTCGGCGGGCGCATCATCCTGATGGCGAGCCGGGCGCTCGCGGCCTGCGCCCGCTCGCCGGACGACTACGCGCGCGTGTACGGCCGCGTGCTGCGCCAGGTGAGGGAGCCGGTGATCATCCACTGGCTGGGCGAGATGTTCGATCCGGCGCTGGCGGGCTACTGGGGCAGCGCGGGGCACGAGGCGGCGATGCAGACCTGCCTCGGCGTAATACGGGACAACGCGCCGAAGATCGACGGGATCAAGGTCTCCCTGCTCGACAGGGAGAAGGAAATCGGCATGCGCCGCAGCCTGCCGCAGGGCGTTCGCATGTACACCGGCGATGACTTCAATTTCGCCGAGCTGATCGAAGGCGAGGCGGAGCGGCACTCCGACGCCCTGCTCGGCATCTTCGATGCCATCGCGCCGGCCGCTTCCGCCGCGCTGTCGGCGCTGGCGGCGGGAAACCGCGCGGAGTACCACGACATTCTGGCGCCGACCGTACCGCTTTCGCGCCACATCTTCCGCGCGTCGACGCGCTTCTACAAGACCGGCCTGGTGTTCATGGCCTGGCTGAACGGACACCAGGATCACTTCGTCATGGTGGGTGGGCAGCAAAGCGCGCGCCACCTGCTGCATCTCGCGCAGCTGTTCCGGCTCGCCGGCGAGGCGGGCCTGCTCGAGGATCCGGAACGCGCCTGCCGCCGCATGCGATCGCTGCTCGCGGTCAATGGCCTCGCCTGATCCGCGCAGCCTGTCTCTCAACACCGCGACCACGCGCGGCAAGTGGGGTCTGGCCGCGGCGATCGAGGGCTGCGCGCGGCACGGCATTCGCGGCATCGCGCCGTGGCGCGATCTGCTGCGCGAGATGGGAATCGCCCGGGCGGGGCGCGCGATCCGGGCGCACGGGCTCGAGGTCACCGGACTGTGCCGCGGCGGGATGTTTCCGGCTCCGAGCGCGCGCGGGCGCAGGCGCGCGATCGACGACAATCTGCGCGCAATCGAAGAGGCGCACACGCTCGGAGCGCATTGCCTGGTGCTGGTCGTTGGCGGGCTGGCGACGGGCTCAAAGGACCTGGCCGGCGCCCGCGCCCAGGTCAGTGACGGCCTGGCGGCGATCCTGCCGGCGGCAAGGCAGGCGGCCGTACCGCTCGCGATCGAGCCGCTGCATCCGATGTACGCAGCCGACCGGGCCTGCGTCAACACGCTGGCGCAGGCGCTCGACCTGTGCGACGCGGTGGACCCGCGCAAGAGCGGCGCGGTGGGTGTCGCGGTGGACGTCTATCACGTGTGGTGGGATCCGCAGCTCGAGGCGCAGATCCGGCGCGCCGGGCGCAAGCGCATCCTCGCGCACCACATCTGCGACTGGCTGGTGCCCACGACCGACCTGCTGCTCGACCGCGGCATGATGGGCGACGGCGTCGTCGACCTGCGCAGGATCCGCGGCTGGATCGAGCGCGCGGGCTACCGCGGCTTCCAGGAGGTGGAGATTTTCTCGGCCGGGAACTGGTGGAAGCGCGATCCGGACGAGGTGCTCAGGATGTGCCGCCGGCGCTTCAGCTCACGCTGCTAGCGAACTCCCGGATCAGCCGATTGACCTCTTCCGGCGCTTCAAGCTGAGGGAAGTGCCCGACGCCGGTGAGAATCTCGATCCGGGCGCCCGGCGCGAGGCGCCTGACCAGGTCGAGCCACGGCGTCGTCTCGTCTGCGGCGAGCGCGACCCGCATCCGCTGCGCGTTCACGGTGGTGCTTTGCACCACCAGCAGCGGCGCGCCGAGCGTCGACAGCGCGCGCTCCATGTTGGCCGCGTCCCACGCGACCATGCGCGGGAACAGCGCGGTGCCGATCGGCGCGGGCAGCTCCAGCGCGCGCTCGACGATCGAGGTCTTGAGCATCACGCCGCTCGAAGGCAGGAACATCTCCTCGAACAGCCGGCGCGCGAACGCGCCGTAGCCGGTGGCGCGGATCTGCTCGCGCATCACGCGCCCGGCGGTCTCCGGGTCGCCCATGCCGATGCGGCTGCCGTCGATCAGCACCACGCCCGCCACGCGCTCGGGCGCGTTGAGCGCGGCCTGCAGCACCACGCGGCAGCCCAGGCTGTGCCCGACCAGCACCGCGCCGTCGAGCTCGAGCGCTGCGAGCAGGGCGGCGACATCCGTGCCGTAGATTTCGATCGAGCAATCGGCCGGGTCCCCGGGCGTAGCGCCGTGGCCGCGCAGATCGCAGGCGATCACCGCTTGCGTGCCGGCGAAGTGATCGAGCTGCGGCCGCCAGTCGGCGTGGCTGCAGGCGAAGCCATGCACGAACACCAGCGGCGGCGCGCCGGCGCCGGCGCGCTGGTACCAGACCGGGGCGCGCGCGTCGCTCAAGCTTCCTCGGCCGCCGGATTGTGCTGCGCCACGAGCTTTTGCTGCAGCGAGGACGGTGCGGGCTCGTAGTGGCTGAACTCGAGCGTGTACGAGCCATGGCCCGCAGTGAGCGCCTTGAGGCGCGAGGGGAAGGTCTCCAGTTCCGAGAGCGGCGCCTGGGCCGAAACGCGCAAGGTTCCGGGGCGCGGTGCTTCCGAGCCCTTGATATGGCCGCGGCGACCCGACAGATCGCCGGCAATGTCGCCCATGTTGGCCTCGGGCAGCGCGACTTCGACGTTCACGATCGGCTCGAGCACGATCGGCCTGGCCTTGGACAGTGCGTCGAGGAACGCTTTTCGGCCGGCGGCGACGAAGGCCACCTCCTTCGAGTCGACCGGGTGGCTCTTGCCGTCGTACACGATGATGCGCAGGTCCTGCAGCGGGAAGCCGGCCAGGTAGCCCGAATGCATCACCGCGCGCACGCCTTTTTCCACCGCCGGGATGTAGACCGACGGAATCACGCCGCCTTTGACCTGGTCGACGAATTCGAAACCCGCGCCGCGCGGCAAAGGCTCGACGCGCAGGAAAACCTCGCCGAACTGCCCTGCGCCGCCGGTCTGTTTCTTGTGCCGGCTGTGCCCTTGCGCCTTCGCCACGATGGTTTCGCGGAACGGCACCGCGGGCGGGCGCGTATCCAGCTCGAGCTTGTACTGAGTGGACATCTTCTCGAGCAGGGTTTTGAGGTGCATCTCGCCCAGGCCGCGGATCACGGTCTCGTTCGCCTGCGCGTTGTGCTCGATCCGAAAGCAGGGGTCTTCCGCCACCAGCCGATGCAGCACGTCCGACACCTTCTGCTCGTCGCCGCGTTTTTTCGACTGCAGCGCCAGACCGAAGATCGGCGCCGGCAGCTCGAGCGGGCGCGCGTGAATCTGCGCGTCCTCGGGCGAATCGTGCAGGATGTGGTCGAAGCAGATCTCGTCCACCTTGGCGACGGCGCAGATATCCCCCGGCAGCGCTTCGGCCAGCTCGGTCTGTTGCTTGCCGCGCAGCATGAACAAGTGACCGGGCTTGATCGGCTTGCGCCCTTCGCCGATGAAGAGCTGGGTCGCGGGCGTGATCCGGCCCTGGTGCACCCGGAACACCGCCAGGCGCCCGAGGTAGGGGTCGATCTCGATCTTGAACACGTGCGCGAGCGCGTGCTTGGCAGGGTCCGGTTCGGCGCGGATTTCGCGCACGGCGCCGCCGTCGGCCGGGGTCTGGACGTAAACCGGCGAATTGCCCTCGGCGGGATTGGGCAGCAGGCGCACGATGACGTCGAGCAGCTCGGCGACCCCGGCCCCGGTCGCGGCCGAAGTGAACACCACCGGGATCAGGTGGCCTTCGCGCAGCGCGCGCTCGAGCGGCTCGTGCAGCTGCCCGGGTTCGATGCTGCCCTGCTCCAGGTACAGCTCCATCAGCGCCTCGTCGACCTCGACCACCTGGTCGACCAGCTGCTTATGCGCTTGCTCGACCGAGGAGAAATCCGATTCGCCCGAGGGCGCGAAGAAGCAGTCCGAGACGCGCGACGCGCCGGCGGCGGGCAGGTTGAGCGGCAGGCATTCCTTGCCGAACGTCTGCCGGATGCGCTCGAGCAGCCCCGCCAGGTCGGCGCCGGCGTCGATCTTGTTGACCACGATCAACCGGTCGAGCCCGCGCCGCGCGGCCCATTGCATGAAGCGGCCGGTCATCATCTCGACCCCGTTCTGCGCGTTGATCACGATCGCAGCGGTCTCGACCGCCGCCAGAGCCGGCAGCGAATGGCCCAGGAAATCCGGGTAGCCCGGGGTGTCGAGCAGGTGCACGCGGATGCCCTGGGTGTCGAAGGACGCCACCGCCAGCTTGAGCGAATGCAGCCGCGACTTCTCGAGCGGGGTGTAGTCGCACACCGTACTGCCGCGCTCGACGCTGCCGGGCGCGCCGATCGCGCCGGCCTGCGCCAGTAGCGCTTCGGCGAGCGAGGTCTTGCCGCTGCCGGCCTGGCCTACCAGGGCGACGGTGCGGATGCTGTCGGTCGGGAGCTTGGCCACCGCGTAATCCCGCTGTCCATCGATCCTTATAGCAGCATCCGGGGCCGATGGGAAAGTCCGCGCCCGGTGCGGCCGGACACGCTCAGCTCCCGGGTGCGACGACCTCGATGTGCTCGCGGCTGACGTTGATGAACGGCGCGGTGAACACCTGCCGGCCCTCCAGCTCCCACACTTCCGCGTCCGTCACCGCGATGAAGCTCTTCGCCTCGACCATGTAGTCGGTCACGCGCGCGCCGGGGACGAGGTCGATGTAGCCCTTGATGCGGTAGGTGCCGGTCAGGATGACGACCTTGGTCCTGGTTTCCTGTGCTGCCATGAGCTGTGCTCCCCTGGTCCGTCCCCCTCTATGATAGCCGGGTCGCCGCCGCGCGCACCGCTAGTTCTTTTTTTCCAGCAGCTCCGAGCGCTTCTTGAGGGTGTCGTCGAGCTTGGCCTTCGCGACCAGCAGCGTGTAGGGCTCGAGCGCCTGCTCGCGCGCGAGGCGCGCGGCGTCCTTCTTGCCGGGTTCTCCCTGGCGCGTGAACCTGAAGGTGTAGTTCGCGCCGTCCAGTCTGCCGACGGTGAACTCGTAGCTCAGACCGTCGAAGGTCGTGGCGTCGATGGTCGCCGTGGGCTTGTCGAAGCCGGCGCTTTGCGCGCTCATTCCCGGCGGCGCCGCGTCGGCCAGCTCGAGCAGCGAGAGCGAGTACGACGCCGCGTTGGCCTTGGTGACCTCCACCTTCTCCCCGGCGCGCGCCCCGACCAGCACCCAGGGAGCGTTTTCGCTCGCGCGTTCGATCTTCCAGGGCTGCTCTCCGGCAAGCTGCACCTGGAGCGTTTTCACCTTCTGCGCGCTGATGCCGCTCTTGTCGATCCACGCCGCGCTGCGCGCGCCCGCCTGCACGAGCGGATCGGACACGACGTAAACGGTGCCCGGGTCGGCCGGCAGCAGCACGAAGCGCCCGTCGGCGCTCGCGGCGGCGGGATCGGCGGGCGCCCGCTTGAAATACTTCTTGCCGATCAGCAGGCTGGCGAGAGGCTTGCCGCCCGCGGCACGGAATTCGACCAATGTGCCCGCGCCTTCGCCCTTGTCCGGCTCGAGCAGGTGCATGCGCGCGCGATCCTGCGCGCCGATCGGCTCGCTCTGCCCGATCTTGAGCTCAAGCGCTTCGAGCACGAACGCGCGCACCTGGTCGAAATCGGCCGGAAAGCCGCCGCGTTCGTCGATCACCCAGTTCTTGCCCTTGTGCTCGAGGGTTAGGATCGACTTTGCGTCGGCGATCCGGATTGCCGCGATGTCGGGCGCCGCCAGCCCTTTGAGCAGCGGCCGGCCGAGCGTGCCGGCGTTCGACGGCTCGCGCGCGTGCTGTTGCCGGTAGACCAGCACCGCGCTGCCGCCGAGCACCGCCAGCAGCAGCACCAGGATCGCGGCGAAGCGCGGGTTCATTGCCCTGCCGCCCTGCGCCGGCGCACCAGCGCAATGCCGATGCCGAACAGGGTCACCAGCAGCGGCATCAGCGCGATGTTCACCACCTTGGTCCAGAACACCAGGCTTTCGGCATCGTGGCGCAGGTTCTTGCGCACTTCCTTGAGCTCGAGCTTGGTTTGCGCGACCCGCGTGCGGAAGCGGTCGAGCTCCGCCTGCTGCTCCGCGGTGAGAATCTGGGCCGAAGCGGCGCTGCCGCTCTGCGTTTTCTGCAGCTCCTGCAGCTTGTCGGTGGTGCTCTTGATCTCCTGCTCCAGCTCGCTGATCTTGCCGAAATACTGCCGCTGTGCATCGGCCTCGAGCTCGCGCACGACGGTGAGCGGGCGGAACGCGGCGGCGCGGCTGCGCAGCGAAATCAGCGCGTTACCCGCGGCGAACTGCTCGACCATGCCGAGTGCGAAAGCGAGATTGCCGTTGGAGGGCACCACGATCTTGCGCCCGAACACGTCCTGCACGTCGACCGCCGCCGGGTCGGCGAGCATGTCCGTGTCGGCGACCAGGATCACCGAGTTGTCGCGCGCCGACTCCTTGAGCTGCGGCGGCAAGGCTTGCTTCTTCTCGTCCTTCGCCCCCGGCGCTGGGGGCGGGCCGCCAGGGAACGCCGTCTTGAACTTGCCGTTCAGGCGCAACGCGAGCGGCCAGGACTTGCCGCCCGGCTTGAAGTCCTTGGTGGCTTCGTCACCCGAGGCGGTGGCGACGGCGTCGTCCACGAGCATCGAGTTCGGCGAGCTGCTGACCAGGTCGATGACCTTGAGGCCTTCGACGGGCTTGACCTCGAACGCACCGCCGAAGACGTACAGCAGCGTTTCGAGCTGGCTGGTGACCACGTCGCGCTGATTGAAGGCGGTGCGATTGAGCGACAGCACGGTCGGCGTGTAGCGCTGCCCGCTGCCAGAGGCGTAGACCACGTCCGAGAGCACCTTGGCGGTGTTCATCTTCACGCCCCAGGCCTTGAACAGCTCAGGCAGATTCGAGCTCGTGCCCTGGCGCGGCATCCCGGGCATGCTCGGCAGCTGGTCGAAATAGGCGAACGGGTCGACGAACGCGATCAGCTTTCCGCCGCGCAGCACGAACTGGTCGAGCGCGTACTCCGTCTGCGGCGTGATGTCCCGCGGGTGGATCAGCAGCAGGACGTTCAGGTCGGCGGGGATCTCGGTCGCGGACATGTTCACCTGCTTCACGTCGAACTCGCGCTTGAGCTCGTTTGCCAGCACCCAGGGGTCCGACGGACCGCGCGTCATCGGGTTGAAGTCCTCGCCCAGCACCGGCAGCGCGCTCATCACGCCCACCTCGGGCCGCTTCGCGGTGCTGACGCGTGCGATCGCGCGCACCAGATCGTATTCCAGCAGCGGCTCGCGCTGCGGCGAGATGACCGGCAGCGTCTGCTTGCGGTCGAGCCGGCTCACCGCCGCGCCGAGATAGAAGGAATCGCCGCTCGGCAGCTGCTGCGCCTCGATGCCGTCGAGCTGCGCCGCGTCTTCTTCCTCGGAGTCTGGCTGGGGGTGATAGATCTCGACCACCAGGTTCCTGCCCGCGGCGGCCTTGAGCTCGTTCACCACGTCCTCGACCCGCTTGCCGAAGGCGCGCAGCTGCACCGGCACCGCGTCGCCGCGCGAGACGTAGAGCTTGATCTTCACCGGCCCCTTCAGTCCCTGCAGCAGCCTCCTGGTACCGTCGGACAAGGTGTAGATCCTGCCCTGGGTGAGGTCGGCGCGCAGCGGCGCGATGCCGGCGAGGTAGTTGAACGCCACCAGGATCAGGAACAGCGCGGCGAGGCCGACGGCCGAATAGAGCAGGGTTTCGTACTTTTTCATCGCGCTAGCCTGCCCGGTGATTGCGCAGGATCACGCCGGTCGCGAACAGCGCGAAGCCGATCACCGAGAGGAAGTAGAACAGGTCACGGGAATCGATCACGCCCTTCTGAAAGCGGTCGAAGTGCGGAATGACCGAGAACGCCGCCACGGTGTCGACCACCGCGGGGCTGGCCCAGCGCGCCAGCAGGTCGGTCACCGGATTGAAGCCGCACAGGATGAGGAACAGGCAGATCACCACCCCGAGAATGAAGGCCACTACCTGGTTGCGCGTCATGGCCGAGGTCATGCAGGAAATCGCCAGGTAGGCGCCCGCGAGCAGGAAGCTGCCGAAGTAGCCGCTCGCGATCATGCCGTTGTCGGGGTCGCCGAGCACGTTCACGGTGAGCACCACCGGAAAGGTGAGCGCGAGCGCAATCGCGAGGAAGGCCCAGGAGGCGAGGAATTTGCCGAGAATCGCCTGCCAGGTCGTCACCGGCATGGTCAGCAGCAGCTCGAGCGTGCCGGAGCGGCGCTCCTCCGACCATAGCCGCATGCCGACCGCGGGCACCAGCACCAGGTAGAGCCACGGGTGCCAGCCGAAGAACGACGCCAGGCTCGCTTCGCCGCGCTCGAAGAAGCCGCCTGCGGTGAAAGTGAAGAAGCCCGTCAGCAGCAGGAAGATGACCAGGAACACGTAGGCCACCGGAGAGGTGAAATAGCTCGTCAGCTCGCGCCGCGCGATGGTGCGAACGGTCTTCCAGGACGAAATCATTTCTTCACCGTGTCGGGCAGCGTGAT
>JBOIFB010000006.1:0-29154 GCA_050741415.1 Burkholderiales bacterium
CGACTACGCTGCATTCGGTGCTCGGTTCGCTTAACACTCCCGACACCAAGATCTGGACCGCGGAAGACCCGGTCGAGATCACGCAGAAGGGCCTGCGCCAGTGCCAGGTGAACAAGAAGGCGGGCATGGACTTCGCGACGATGATGAAGGCCTTTCTGCGCGCCGACCCCGACATCATCATGGTCGGGGAAATGCGCGACAAGGAGACCACGTCGACCGGCATCGAAGCCTCGCTCACCGGCCACCTCGTGTTCGCCACCTTGCACACCAACTCTGCGCCGGAATCGATCATCCGCCTGCTCGACATGGGGATGGATCCATTCAATTTCGCCGACGCCCTGCTCGGGGTGCTCGCGCAGCGCCTGGCCAGACGGCTGTGCGCGAAATGCAAGCAGGCCTACACGCCCGAGCCGGCGGAGATCAAGTCGCTGCTCAACGAATACTGCGAAGAGCTGATGAGCACGGAGATCTTCAAGAAGGACGCGAAATCGGCCGTGGAGGCGGTGTACAAGGAATGGGTCAAGATCTACGGCAATGAAAAGGGGCAGCTGACGCTGTATCGGCCGGTCGGTTGCGATACCTGCGGCGGGACCGGCATGAAGGGCCGGCTCGGCCTGCACGAGCTGCTGATCGCGACCGACCGCATGAAGAAGGCGATCCAGGAGCACGCGCGCGTGGCCGAGATGCTCGCGCTGTGTCTCGAAGAAGGGATGCGAACCCTGAAGCAGGACGGGATCGAGAAGGTGCTGATGGGCCTGACGCACATCAAGGAAGTGCGCTCCGTCTGCATCAAGTGACGCGGCGCCTTCACGGATGAGCCAAACCCTCGACAATACCCAGGTATTGAGCTTCAGCGGGGAGGGCATGACGCCCGCGGATGATGTCGTCCAGCGTCTCGAGCAGCTGAACGCGATCGGGGCGTCGCTGTCGGCCGAGCGCGACATCAATCGACTGCTGGAGACGATCCTGACCGCCGCGAAGTCGATCACGCGCGCGGACGGCGGAACGCTCTACCGCGTTGCGGACGACCGCACGCTGCGGTTCGAGATCATGCGCACCTCTTCGCTCAAGTATTACCTGGGCGGCACGACCGGCAGCCCGGTGCCGTTCTATCCGATTCAGCTCTACAAGGAAGGTAAGCCGAATCACAGCATGATCGCAGCCTACGTGGCGCTCACAGGCAAGACGGTCAACATCCCCGACGCGTACACCGCGGAAGGGTTCGATTTCTCCGGCACTCGCGCCTTCGACAGCAAGACGGGCTACCGTTCGAAGTCGTTTCTCACGGTGCCGATGCGAAACCACGACAATGAAATCATCGGCGTCCTGCAGCTGATCAACGCGCACGATCCGCAATCCGGAGAGATCATTTCTTTCTCCTCGTCGGACCAGCGCCTGGCCGAGTCGCTCGCTTCCCAGGCCGCGATCGCGCTTACCAACCGGATGCTGATCAACCAGCTCGAGGAGCTGTTCGAGTCGTTCATCAACCTGATCAACTCGGCGATCGACGAGAAGTCGCCCTACACCGGCGGGCACTGCCAGCGCGTGCCGATGCTGACGATGATGCTCGCCGAGGCCGCCACCGAAACGAAGAAGGGGCCGCTGGCCGGCTTCAGCATGAGCGAGAAGGATCGCTACGAGCTCAAGATCGCCGGTTTGCTGCACGATTGCGGCAAGGTAACGACCCCGGTGCACGTGGTCGACAAGGCGACCAAGCTCGAGACGATTTTCGATCGAATCCATCTGGTCGAGACGCGCTTCGAGGTGCTCAAGCGCGACGCCGAGATCGAGCTGTTGAAAACGAAAACCGAATTGACGGCGCGCTCGGCGCCGCGAGTCGAGTTCGAGACGGCCGAGGCTCGCCACCGCGAGCGCGTGCGTCTACTCGGCGAGGATCGATCCTTTCTGCGCGCGTGCAATATCGGCGGCGAGGCCATGCGCGAGGAAGACGTCGAGCGGGTGCGCGCGATCGCGCGCTACCGCTGGACCGACAGCGCGGGCCACGAAGCGAATTTCCTGACCGAGGACGAGCTGAAGAACCTGACCATCCGCTCGGGCACTCTTACGCCGGAAGAGCGCCAGGTGATCAATCATCATATCGTGGCCACGATCCGGATGCTCGAGTCGCTGCCGTGGCCGAAGCACCTCAAGAACGTGCCGGAATACGCCGGTGGCCACCACGAGCGCATGGATGGCAAGGGCTATCCGAAAGGGCTGACGCGCGATCAGATGTCGATCCAGGCACGCGTGATGGGCATCGCCGACATCTTCGAAGCCCTGACCGCGAAGGACCGCCCCTACAAGCGCGGCAAGACGCTTTCGGAGTCGCTCGACATCCTGGGCCGCTTCAAGCTGGGCGGCCATGTCGATCCGGATCTGTTCGACATTTTCGTGCGCAACAAGGTCTATCAGCGCTACGCCGAGATCTTCCTCGACAAGGAGCAGATCGACCCGGTGGACGAGTCGCGCATTCCCGGCTACCAGCCCTAGTGCTTTCCCCGGGTGACCGAAATTGGCAGTGCCAGGCGCAAATGAGCCGCCGCGGACGCGGAGCCGGCCGGTTCGATGGGCCAAAGCGCACGCCAACGTGACTTAGTTCGCTTTTTTGGGCCGTTCGCCGGCAGCAGACGGCTGGCACGGCGATTGCTCATACAGGTGCAGGCCGGGCTTCAGTGCCGGTCAAAATTTTCCAACGGGACAAGGGGTATCGTATGAAACGGCTACAAAGAGGCTTTACGTTGATCGAACTGATGATCGTGGTTGCGATCATCGGTATCTTGGCTGCGGTGGCTCTGCCCGCGTACCAGGACTACACCATCCGGGCGAAGATGTCCGAGGTGATCCTGGCCCTGAGCGCCTGCCGTACCTCGATCACAGAGGTGTATCAGTCGGGTACGTCGAGCGTGATCCCGGCCGACGGCTGGGGTTGCGAGAAGACCACCGCCTCGGAAGAGACGCATTACGTTAATGCCATCCACACAGACGTCAACGGCGTGGTGACGGCGACGGTGCAGAACATCAGCACCTATGTGGACACCAAGTTCGTGACGCTGATCCCGCTGAGCGCTGCCAACACTCCGGCGGTGTACACCCCCAACTCGAGCGCCGCGCTCTACGGTTGGACCTGCGGCGGAACGGGCACCACGGTTAGTACCAAATACCTGCCGGGTTCGTGCCGCGGCTAATCCTCAACTCGTAGCTTCAACTTAGAAAAGGTACCCTTCGGGGTACCTTTTTTTTGCCCCGACCCGGACAGCCGAATGACAGAACTGACAATCCTGATGCCCTGCCTCGACGAGGCGGCCACCGTCGGCACCTGTGTTGCCAAGGCACACGCTTTCCTCGCACGCACCGGCATCGAGGGCGAGGTGCTGGTCGCCGACAACGGCTCCGAAGACGGCTCGCGCGAGCTGGCCGAGCAGGCGGGCGCGCGCGTGGTGCGGGTTGCCGAGCGGGGCTACGGCGCCGCGCTCGCGGCGGGGATCGCGGCTGCGGGCGGGCGCTACGTCATCATGGGAGACGCCGACGACAGCTACGACTTCTCGCGCCTGGAGGGCTTCGTCGAGAAGCTGCGCGAGGGCTACCCGCTGGTCATGGGCAACCGCTTCAAGGGCGGAATCCGCAAGGGCGCCATGCCGTGGCTGCACCGTTACCTCGGCAATCCGGTGCTCAGTTTCGTCGGGCGCCTTCTGTATCGCGCCAAGGTGGGCGACTTCCATTGCGGCCTACGCGGCCTCGACCGCGAAGCGGTCCTCGGCCTCGATCTGAGGACGCCGGGGATGGAATTCGCGAGCGAGCTCGTGGTAAAGGCGGCGCTCGCCGGCTGGCGCATCGCTGAAGTCCCGACCACGCTGCACCCCGACGGCCGCGGGCGGCCGCCGCACCTGCGCAGCTGGCGCGACGGCTGGCGTCACTTGCGCTTCCTGCTGCAGTTCAGCCCGCGCTGGCTGTTCCTCTATCCCGGACTCGCGCTGCTATGTCTCGGAACCGCGCTGACCGCCGCGCTGTATTTCACTCCTCTGCACGTCGGCCGGGCCGGCCTCGACATCCACAGCATGCTGTACGCCTCGGCTGCCGCCATCCTCGGTTTGCAGCTTTGCCTGTTTGCTCTGTTCGCCCGGGTCTCGGCGCAGAACATCGGCTTGCTGCCGCGCCAACCCGCCCTCGACAGGCTGCTGCGCGTGGCGACGCTCGAGCGCGGGCTGCTGTTCGGGCTCGCGGCCGCCGCCAGCGGCCTGATCTGGAGCGCCGTTGCGTTCTGGCACTGGCGCGACGCCGGGTTCGGTGCGCTCGATCCGCGCGTCGTCATGCGGGACACGATTCCCGCGACAGCGCTCATGATCGGCGGCACGGAAATCATGCTGGCGTCCTTCCTGCTGAGCATATTGCGCCTCGGGGAACCCAGGTGACGGCGCGGCGAGGCGCGCTCGCCGGCCTTGCGCTGCTCGTGTTCGCGATGTTCGTCGATACGCTCGTCGTGCCCGGCTCTCGAGTTCTCGGCATCGAGGGCGGAGACATGACGCAGCAGTTTCTGCCGTGGAGGCAGTTCGGATTCAGCGAGCTCGCCAAAGGCAATCTCGCGCTATGGAACCCGCATATCTTCTCCGGCGCGCCCTACTTCGGCGGCATGCAATCGGCGCTGCTGTACCCTCCGAATTGGCTCTGCCTCGTCCTGCCGCTTCCGCTTGCGATCAACTGGGGCATCGCAATCAACCTGTGGCTGCTCGGGGCGTTTACCTACCTGTGGGCGGAACGGCGCGGGCAGCATCCATTCGCGGCGTTCGTTTCCGGTGCCATCGCGATGTTCTGCGCGCCGTCATTCCTGCACGTGATGGCCGGGCATCTTGCCAACCTGTCGTCCATGGCGTGGATACCGCTCCAGTTCCTCGCGATCGACGAATGGTTCGCGCGCCGCAAGCCGGCATGGTGCCTGGTCGGCATGCTTGCGGTTGCGATGGAGATTTTCGGCGGTCATCCGCAGTACGTATATTTTGCCGGAATCGCAGCGGGGGTGTACGCATTGATGCGTCTGGCGGAACCGCAAAAGAACCGCATTTTTGCGCTGGCCGGCGTTCTCAGTATTCCGGTTGGGGGAGCGCTGCTGGCCGCGGTCCAACTGCTTGCCGGCATGCAGGCGACGCAAGAAACGGTACGCGCGCTGCCCTTGCCGATCTGGTTCGCCGGCTCTGTCAGCTTCCCGCCGGAGAACCTGATCACGCTGGCCGCCCCTGGTTTTTTCGGCGATGCGATGAGCCACGCCTACTGGGGAAGATGGTTGCTTTGGGAGGCGTGCGCATTTATCGGGACCAGCGGCCTCGCGCTTGCGGCCTACGGAATGTGGGCCGGTCATGCAACCGCAAAGCGAGCACTGCTCGTAACGCTCGGCGCCGCCACGGTTCTGGCATTTGGGGAGTACTCGCCTCTATACGGGATTCTCTACCACTGGGTTCCGCTGTTCGACAGGTTCCGCGGCTCGGCCAAGTTCATATTCCTGACCGCACTCATCCTCGCGCTGTTCGCCGGTCACGGATTGGACCGAATCCTGCGTGACCGAAGGGTTGCGCCGCGCGCGCTCCTGGTAGCGTTTGCAGCCGCTGTTGCCCTCATTCTCGGCGGCGCCGTCGTGTCGCAGACGGATTGGGTTCCCGTCATGAAGGCGATGCACGAGACGCACCAGAGCTACCTCGACGCGGCGAGCTTCGCTCGTCCGTCGTTCGGCGCAGCCAGCCGCTCTTTCGCTGCGCTGGGCCTTTACGTCGCCGGCCTTACTCTCGTGTCGGGCGCACTGCTCGCGTTGTGGTGCCGCCGTGAGCCCCGCGCAGCTTTCTTCCTGGGCGCGCTCGCGATCGCGGAAGTGTTTGCCTTCGCGCGGATGCACCGGCCGACGGTGGACAGCTCCCAAGCCGTCGTTCCCCAACTGCGCGCCTATCTCGCCGCACGTCCAGGCGACTACCGCACCCTGAATCTCTGGATGCCCAACAGCGCAATGTCCATGGGAACATTCGATGCCTGGGGATACGATCCGGGCGTCACGCGGCGCTACGCGGAGCTTATCGCGTGGACCGAAGGGCAGGATCCAAGCGCAGCGACGCAGTACATGACGTTTCACCGATTTAGTCCGCTTCTTACCATGCTGCGCGTGAAATACGTCATCATGCTTCAGAACCAAACGATGCGCATATTCCCCGGGAGCCGGCCGCCGCTGAGGCGCTTGGAGCTCGTCGGCTCGTATCAGGTTCACGCACGGCGGGACGCAATCCTGGGCGCCATGGGCGCTGCTTCCTTTGACCCAGGGAATGAAGTCATACTTGAGCAACAGCCCGATCCAGCGCCGGTTGCAGGAGGGGCGCGAGGGCGGGCGACGATCGTCCGCGAGGGAAGCGACTTTATGGATATCGAAGCGGACGTGGCAAATCCCTCGCTCCTGGTCGTCACTGACGCTTGGGCCGACGGCTGGCGAGCCGTGTCGCTCGAAGGAAGCAGCCAGTCGAGATACCGCCTCATGCCCGCGGACTACGCTCTGCGCGCGGTGGCGCTCGGTCGCGGCCATCATCACCTTAGGATCGAATACGCGCCGTGGCCGTTCTACGTTGGAGCGGTCGTTTCGGCACTGACCTGGCCCGCATGGCTCTTCGCGCTATGGTTCCTGCGCTGGGGGAGGGACCGCGCGCGCCCGGATCGCGTTCTGAAGCGAGACAGACATGCCTGAGCTTTCCGTAGTCGTGCCCGCATATCGCGAGCGGGAGAACATTCCCCTGTTGCTCGACGCGCTGGAACAGGCGCTCGCTGGGCTCGACTGGGAGGCGATCGTGGTCGCGGATGCCGCTGACGACGGCACTGAGGAAGTGGTGCGTGAGCGCGCGCAGCGAGATGCCCGGATACGAATCATCCAGCGCATCGGCCGGCGCGGGCTTGCGTCAGCCTGCATCGAGGGCATGCTCTCGAGCTCGGCGCCGTATCTCGCGGTGATGGACGCCGATCTGCAGCACGATGAAACGCTGCTGCCGAAGCTTCTCGACGCCGCCAGGCACGGCGGCGCGGACGTGGTTGTGGCGAGCCGCTACATGGATGGCGGCAGCACCGGCGAGTTGGCCGCCGAGAGGGTAGGCATCAGCCGCCTGGCGAGCGGCCTGAGCTCGGTGCTGTGCAAGGGGCTGACCGACCCGATGAGCGGCTTTTTCGTGGTGCGCAGGGTCTTCCTCGAGCGGGTGGTGCGCAAGCTCTACGGCCGGGGCTTCAAGATCCTGCTCGATATGATCGCCGCGGCGCGCGGGCAGGTCAAAATTGCCGAGCTGCCATACCGGATGCGCAGCCGCGAGCACGGCGAAAGCAAGCTCGGCATCAGAGTGATCGCCGAGTACTTCATGCTGATTCTGTACCATGTCACCGGCCGCCTGCTGCCCGCGCGCTTCTTCCTGTTCGGCGCAGTGGGCGTTACCGGCGTCGGGGTTCAGCTCGCGGTGCTATGGTTGGCGTTCGGCGCTTCGTCATACTTTCTTTTCAGCCAGATCGTGGCGACCTGGGTAGCAATGACGAGCAACTTCTTCCTCAACAACATCTTTACTTACGGCGATCAGCGGCTGCGCGGGGCGAGAATCTGGCGCGGCCTGATCAGCTTCTATATGGCGTGCGGCATCGGCGCCTTCATCAACATCGCGCTGGCAGACTGGTTGTTCGTCAAGGCCGTACCCTATTGGGCGGCAGGCCTGACCGGCGCGCTGATCGCCTCGCTGTGGAATTTCTTCACCACCGCTTCGTTCACCTGGGGCGGATCGACTGCCCGCAAGCGATGACGCTGACGCCGCCCGAGCGTTTCTGCCCCGCGCGGGCAGACTGGATCCAGGCGGGCATCGTCGCGCTGGTGCTGGTCGCGCTCTATGCGTTCACTTCGCCGCGCACCGTCTCGCTTGAGGACGACGGCGGATTCATCTTGTCGAGCTACTTCCTCGGCGTGGAGCATCCGCCGGGCTATCCGCTGTTCACCCTGATCGCGCATTTCTTCTCCAAGCTGCCGTTCGGTTCGGTCGCGTACCGCGTGCACCTGACGAGCGCGTTCTTCGGCGCGCTCACCGGCGCCGCCGCGTGGCTCTGCGCGCGCAGGCTGATCCCCGGGCGCCTGCCGGCCTACCTGGTCGCATTCGGGCTGGGCTTCTCGCCGGTTTTCTGGTCGCAGGCGATCATCGCCGAGGTTTACACGCTCAATACCTTCTTCTTCCTCGTTCTGGTCTACCTCGGTCTGCGCGCCTGCCCGCCGGGCGCGCCGCCGGATCCGGCCGACCGCAGGGTCCTGCCGTGGATGGCGTTTCTGTTCGGTCTGAGCCTGTCGAACCACTGGCCCCTGATGCTGCTGGTCGCCCCGGCGTTCCTGATACTTCTCTGGCCGAGGAGGATGGAAATCCTGAAGCGCTTTCCGTTCCTGCTCCTGCTGTTTGCGCTCGGGTTGCTTCCGTACGTGTGGATGGTGTATCTGTCGCGAACCCCGCTGCCGATCAGCTTCGACGGACCGTTGCAGTCGTTCGCGGAGTTTTGGTACTTCGTCAGCCGGGCCGGGTACCGCAACGAGGACGTCTCTGCCGCGTCGAACTGGCTCGACCGCCTCGAATTCTTTCGCTACTTCGGACTCGAAGCGCTGGCGCAGTTCGCTGTGCTTGGCACGCTGATTGCGGGACTCGGGGTCTGGCTGCAGCGGCGGATCCTGGGCGACAGGATCGCGGCATTCCTCGTGGCCGCGTTCCTCGGACCCTCGGTCGTGCTGCTGCTCCTGCTCGGGTTCGACTACGATTCGGTGTCCAAGCACGTATTCCAGGTTTATCCGCTGCCTGCATACGCGGTACTCGGGCTGTGGATGGGGCTGGGCTTCGCCTGGCTGCGGCGGCATTTTGGCATCGGTCTTGCCCCCGCGGCGGGCGGTTGTGCCGCCGTGCTGGGGATTATTCTGTTCGTGGGCGGTCGCTCGAATCTGCTGGAAAACTACGACTGGGCCTCCAAGTACGCGCATGCGGTAATGCGCGCGCTACCGCCGAACGCGATCCTGTTCGTGAGCGGAGACGTGGATCTGGGCGCGATCGGCTACTACCACATGATCGAAAACAACCGCCCGGACATTACGCTGTACCAGTGGGAAGGGCTGGTGCTCGGCAACAGGCTGTTCCATCCTATACGCACCAGCGCGCAGGCGGCACAGCAAAAATTGCGTGAATTCATCCAGAACGCACGCGATCCGGTCGAGATGTCGGGGCTCGCGTTCGGGGGCTACGCGCAACGCGATCACTGGCTCTTCACCGAGGTCGACAAGTCGAGCCGCGATCCGAAGCAATTTACGGTCGATATCCCCGAGGAGACGCGGCAGTTTTTCGAGCAGTCGATCCTGCACACCCACGACAGCAACGCCTGGATCGCGTTTCACCAGGATGAATTGCGCCGCCGGTACGCGGAGCTCCTGGGGCGCAGCCTGCGGCGCGGCCAGCCACTCGATGCGCGCACCAAGGGCGACCTCCAGGCGCTGACCCAGGATTACTTTGGCGCGCTCGGCCTGGCGCAAGGCATGTTGCTGAATCCGCACGGCTACTCGGCGGGTGAGGTGGCCGCGCTGCTGGACCGGGCGCAGAAGCTGACGCCGCCCGACGTTCCCAAGGCGTATCTCTCCAAGTACTTCGCCGTGCGGGGCGTTCTGCGCGCCGATCTGAACGACCGGCGCGGCGCAATCAAAGACCTCGAAACCGCGCTTTCGGTCTGGCCTTCGCCGAGCAACCTCGCGGTGGGCTCCCTCGAGGAGATCTACCAGAGCGCGGGCGACAAAAAGGCGCTGAGTGCCCTGCGGGAGCGGGTCGAGCGCCTCGAGCACCAGCGCTGACCCGGAGGGCGCGTGGGACGGACTCTGCGGGTTCTGGTTTTCGGCGTGCCCGCCGCGGTCTGCGCTGCATGGACCGTATTCGCCGGCAAGGACGTCAACTGGGACCTGCTTAACTATCACTACTACGCGCCCTTCGAGCTGCTTGCCGGGCGGTTGGATCAGGACTTCTTCGCCGCGAGCGCGCAAAGCTACCTGAACCCGATCGGCTATCTGCCTTTCTACCTGATGGTGTCCTCCGGCTGGCACAGCGTGATCGTATCGATCGCGCTTGCCGTCGTGCAAAGCCTGTGCATCTCGCTTCTTTTTCTTCTTTCCTGGCGCCTGTTCGCGCATCTGCCGCGCAAGGAGCGCACGACGTTCGCGCTGCTCGCGACCGGGCTCGGGTGCGCGACTGCGGTGTATTGGGAAACCGTCGGGACCTCGTTTCTCGACCCGCTTCTCGTACCGCCGATGCTTGCAGGCCTGCTGCTGCTCCTCGGCGACGGCCGAAGTGCGCTGCGGCGCGCGCTGTTCGCCGGAGTCCTGTTCGGACTTTCCGCAGCGCTCAAGTATTCGAACGCGGTATTCGCGCTTGCGGCGCTGCCCCTCGCGGCCGCCATGCCGGGCGTTCGCGGCGCGGCGCGGTGGCGGACCGTGCTCGGCTACGCAGCCGGCGGGGTACTGGCGGTCGCGGTGATGGCGGGTCCGTGGCTCGTCATGCTGACGCGCGAATTCGGCAACCCGGTGTTTCCGCTTTTCAACGGGTGGTTCCGCTCGCCTTATTGGCTGCCGGTAAACCTGGTGAGCGATCGCTTTACGCTGGACGGCGTGAGCGCGGCTCTTGCATTTCCCTTCCGCATGATCGCGCTCGACCGTTCGCTCTACTCCGAGAATTTCGCGCCCGACCTTCGGTTTGCGGCGCTGCTCCTCCTGCTCGTTGCCTTGGTCGGGGTGAAGGCGACGCGCAAGCCGCCTCCACCCGGCGCTTTGTGCGCCACCGACTGGCGGGTGCTTGGTTTCTTCGCTGCGGCCCTGGCGTCGTGGCTCCTGAGCTCGGCCAATGGCCGCTACGGCCTGGTCGTGCTGCTGCTGGCCGGTGTCTGCCCGGCGCGGGTCGGCGAACGTCTGCTGCCGCCGTCGATCGCGCGCATCGTGCTCGCGGTGCTGCTCGCGCTCCAGGTCGGCATGACCGTCATCGCGTCGCCGGCCCGGTGGTTCATCGCGGAGCCGTGGTCAAATCGCTGGCTCGCATACGACGTGCCGCAACGGGCGCTGCGCAATCCCGCGCTCTACCTCACGGTCGAAGTGCTTCCGCTGGCTGTGATCGCGCCGTTCGTGAATCCGGAGTCTTCGTTCGTGAACTTGCGCGGCCAGCACAGCATTCCCCTCGATTCGCCGCGGCTTGCCGCGTTGCTCAGGCACTATCGCGGCCGCGTGCGCACACTCGGCCGCGATCTCGCGCCTGTGTCCGGCCGGCCGATTGCGGCGGTGCTGCGGGCCTACGACCAGACGTTCGTCCGGATCGGCTTGCGCGTGGATCCGACCGACTGCTTCAAGATTGCATGGCGGCCCGACACCGATGATGGGCTCTCCCGTGCCGCGAATCGGTTCGCGCATACTCCACCGCACGAACCGCTGTCCGCCGTGAGCTGCGCGCTTCGCCCGGCGGCGCGCGACCCGGCCGAAGAGGGAGAGGAACGCCGGATTTCCGTCCTTTTCGATCGGATCGAACAGTCCTGCCCTCGAGTGTTCAGGCATCAGACCGCGGTAACCGAGCCTTTCCTGAGCGGCTGGTCGCGCAATTACAACGGGCTGGACGCGCGGCTCGAGGCGCTCGGCGACCATGTCGTGTTGAACCTTCTGCGGGCGGGCGATAGTATCGACTTTGGCAGGCTCTCGGCGTGGGAACATGGCAACCCGGTCGTGCCACGGCCATGCGGATAAGCACGTGATTCGACCGTCTACAATGCCGACCGGAAGATATCAGGACGGGCAATATCTCGCGGCCAATCCGACCTGGCACGAGGAGGATTCCGGCTGGAAGGCGCAAAAGATCTTCCGCTTGCTTCGTCGTTCAGGAATGCGCTTGCCGCTGACGGTCGCTGAGGTGGGCTGCGGTGCCGGCGGCATTCTGAGGTGTCTGCAGGATGGGTTCCCGGATACGACCCAGTTCTTTGGTTACGACGTCTCGCCTGCTGCGATAGAGCGCGCCGCGCAGCATAGCAACGAAAAGCTATCCTTCCACTGCGAAGACATTACTCGCACGACACGACGATTCGACCTATTACTTTGCATAGATGTTCTCGAGCACGTAGAGGATCCGTTTGCATTTCTCCGCGCGATGCGGCTTCTTGCACCCCTGCTCGTTTTCAACATTCCGCTTGAGATGCACGTTGCTGGAATCCTGATCAACCATCAACTGTGGACGCGGCGGCAATTTGGACACTTGCACTATTACACGGCGGCGCTCGCCATGGAAACGCTCAACGATTGCGGTTACTCCATCATCGCGCGTGACTACCCGAGCCGGCTACTAGATCAGCCCCGCACCGCGAGCGACTGGATGTTCTGGTTGCCCCGAAAAATCGGCGCGATGATCAATCCGGAATACTCGGCGAGAGTGTTTGGCGGAACTTCACTTCTCGCGCTCGCGCGTCCCGACGGATCCGACTGATGAGCGCTGATCACAGAGCCAATCCAAAAGTATGGGAGCTGGGATGGCTTGTCATGCGCCGGCAAGCGCAGGCGATCCGTGCGCTTCTCGCGAATCCCGAGCTAAATCTCGGCCGGTCGCGTGTATTGGACTACGGCTGCGGCATGCGCCCCTATGAAGACTGGTTTAGGCGCGCGGGCGCGCAGTACCTGGGGGCGGACATCGACGGCCGGCACGAGGTGCTCGTATGCGCCGACGGCACTCTCGTCGCGCCGGACGGTGGTTTCGACCTGGTGGCTTCGTTTCAGGTTCTCGAACACATTTGGGATCTGGCAATCTACCTGGGGGAATCGCGCCGCGTGCTGAAGCCCGGCGGATGGCTTGTTCTGTCGACGCACGGTACCTGGTTCTACCATCCTCATCCCGGGGACTACCGAAGGTGGACGGCAGAGGGTTTGCGCAGGGAAGTCGAGGCCCACGGATTCACCCTGCACGACATCCGTCCCGTCGTCGGGCCGCTCGCCTGGACGAGCATTTTGCGCTCGTTCGGCCTGGCTTATGCGTTCAGACGCATCCCCATTTTCGGTCGCGGCCTGAGCGCCGCCGCGGCAGTCGCCTATAATCTCCGTGCATGGCTTGAAGACAAGATCACACCGGCGCAGGTGACGGCCGAAAATGCCTGCGTCTACGTCACGCTTTTCAAGCGGGACGGCTGACGGCCGTGTCCATGGCGGTTCCGCGCGCGTTGGTGGTTGGGTTGATTTGTGCGCTGGTGCACAACGCTATCATGATCGCAGGCGACTTCGCCGGAATGCATTACGCGGTCTCGCTCATAATTTCGTTCCTGATCGTGGTGGTGATCGGCTACCGCCTTCACAGTGGCTGGACGTTCCGCACCGCTCAGCGCAGCGGCGCCTCATTCACTCGCTATGCCGTGGTCGCAAGCGCGAATCTGCCGTCGTCGTTCGCCGGGATGTTCGTATTCGTAAATCTGGTCGGCTTTTCCGTGCCGGTGGCGAGCCCCATCGTCACCGTCCTCCTGTTCGGGATGAACTTCATGGGCAACCGATGGGCGCTCAGGGCGGGGAGAGGGCGGGCCTGATTGCCGGCAGTCGCCAGACCTGACCGTTCGGGCCGTCGTAGGTGAGCCGTGCCGCCGGAAAGTGGCGCTTGATCACGTCACGATAATCCGCCTTGCGGCCGCGGGACATCATGAAGATCACAGGGTTCCTCAGGAAGGGATCGTTCTGAACGAAGTCCTGAGTGTAGTAGTCGAAATTCCGGGCAATGAAGACGATCTCGCGTGAACCGCGATCGAACGGTGGCCTCAGTGCCAATTGTTCCGTCATGAAGAGGCGGATCTGGAACAGGCGCAGCGCGGTGGCGAATACGAGGCTGTACAGTGCCAGACGCGTGACATAGTTTTTGAGCTCAAGCCCCTGGCGGCATTTGCCTGCGCTCACCATGGCAGCCGAGGCCAGGATCGGCAATGCACTCCACGCGGGGTGTACGTAGCGGGCGCCCCAACCGTACCCCTGGTCGAAGCTCACGCACAGGTATCCGAGCAGGGTGGTGACGAGCGAATAGGCGAACAGGCGTAGCTCGACGACGCGCCGGCCGAGGATCCACCAGCCTGCGAGCGCAAGCAGCGGCAGTCCGGGGACCGCCCAGCTCCACAGGCGGACCTGCTCGCCAATCCGCTTGCTCAGCGTATCGCTCCCAGGAACAGCGAAGACATTCCTGAATTCGAGCAACAGGTACCAGATCCAGTTTCCAAGCCGATGGAGCAGATTGCCGTCGGGAAGATAGGGTAGCGCGCCGGTATTGCCCTGCAGGTGACGCAGAAAGAGCCACCACCCGAGCCCGAGAAGCAGGGAAAGTGGAGCGTACCCTGCGCCGAGCGCGAGAAGCTGTCGGCGCCCACCGGGCTGCCGGTCGATCCACAAAACCCAGGGCAGCGCAAACAGTATGTGCGGCACAGGGTTGCTCAACACCAGCGCGACGGATCCAACCACGCCGGCGGCAACGAGCCGCGCGCGCGTTCGCTCGAGGAGAAGCCACGCGAACAGAAGGTTCAGGAAGAGATGCGCGGTCATCGAGAAGTACGAAATCGCCATACCGGCGAAGCCGGGCGACGCAAGCGCGAACAGTATCGCCCAGCCGCCGGCACGGGGGTCCGAGGTTAGCTTAGTGGCCGTTTTCGACAGCAGAACGAGCGAGAGGGACGCGAGCAGCGGGTTGCACGCCCAGGGCGTTCCGATGAGCGTAAATGGCGCGAGAATCAGCGAGTACCCGGGCCAGTATGTGGAGGCCACGCGCCCATCGTCCGTCGTGATCAGCCAGTGCTGTTGATACAGTGCCGGGATCAGGTGAGACACCATGTCGCGCGGGAATCTTCCGGTCAGGTGACCTGCGGCGAATGCCCGGGCTTGAAACAGGGCGATGTGCTCGTCCCCAGCAAGCGGGTGGTTAAGTGTGATCGTGAGTGTAGCGGTGCAAAGGACGATGAACGCCGCAGCGGCTGTGAACCATGGCTTCTGCCCCAGCACCCGTATTGGGTCGATCGGTGGGGGAAACTTCCTGAGCAACCAAGCCGCTGCCGCGAGCACGATGACGAGGATCGACCCCGCGACATCCTGTTGCCGCAGCAGATGCTCGAAGATGAGCAGCCGCGACAACGTATCCGGATACGTGGTGTCGTCGAGAATGAATATAATCGACACCAGGCCCGAAAGAATGGTGAAGGCGGCGAGCACCCTGCACCAGGAGATCCCGTAGATCGGCGCCCCTGCGGCTTGTCGCGTGGTCATGCCGAGTTCGCGGCATGCCGCAGGATTTCGGCATAGCGTTGTGCCGTTCGATTCCAGCACCAAGTCGCTCGCGCAAAATCGGCAACCTGCGGCCTGAGCAAACGGAGCGTATCCTCCCGGCCGAGCAAAGTCTCGATCCGCTTACGCCAGCGCGACGCCGCATCGTCTACGCCGACCGGTTCGCGCAGGAGCAGATCCCGGGCTTCCGGGCAGCCCGCTGCGGTTTCCTCGCCGATCAGGGCGGGCGTACCGCAAGCCATGGCTTCCTGCACGACGAGAGGGAAGCCCTCGCCGACACTCGGCAGCACGAGCAGGTCGGCCACCTGGTAGAGCGGCACCAGCTGTTCCTGACTCAGATTGCTGCGAACCGAGACATTTGGAAGAGCCCATTGCGAAGGATCGAGCGGCCCCCACCCGGCAAAGATCCAGTGCGCATCCGGGAGGTCCTGCGCGAGACGATGCAGGAGCCGAAGTCCCTTCTTTTCGACAAAGCGACCGGCGAACAGGAGCCATGGACGGTTGGGGTCAGCGGCAAACTGCACGCGAAGATGGGCTCTTTCGGGTTCGTCGACGGGACGGAATGTGACCGTGTCAACGCCGTTGGCAATGCGTATGGGCGGCTGGCGAAAGCGGACGAAGCGTTCGAAGTATTGCAGTACAACGTCGCTCACGAACACTGTCTGGGAGGCGGATCCGAGCAGCAGCTTCCCCAGCACTCGGTTTGCGCCCGCAAGGATTGCTCGCAGGAGGAGGTTGCGAAACGGAATGTGGCCAACATGCTGCGTGATCACCACCGGGCGTCGCGCGACGGCGGCCGCTACCCAGGCGACGATGTTCGGTAGGTAGAGGCAATCGTGAAGGTGAACAACGTCGCATGTGCGCACCGTGCGCCAGACGCGGGCGAGGGCGGCGAGGCTCCACACCGGGAAGGGGAAACCCATTGTGCGTTCTACGATGTTGTAGGCGCGGACCGGAACGCAGCGCAGGCCCGGAGCGTCTTGCGGCGGCGGGTCCGTATCGCTCGCGAACCACGTGATGTCCGCAGCGCCGCTCGCGGCGAGGCGGGAGGCGATTTCCGAGGCTACCGCCTCCACGCCGCCCCTGTGGGCCGGGAAGTAGTGCGTTACCAGCGTGACCTTGACTGGCGGATGCGCTGCAGCTGAGTTCAACGATCTAATATGCTCTAGAAGATTTGTGCACAGAGGATACCTGATCCCCCGCTCCGATCTAACGCCGTGGCCGGTTTGGTCGTCCGAGCAGCACTACCTTCCCGTCGCCGAACATGATGCGCCAACCGTCGTCCCTGATGTGGGGCATGTTCCGGATGCCGAGGTCGAATTCCCGCCGCAGCAGGAGCACGTAGTCGACATGGTAGCGCGCGACGAACGCCTTCAGCGCGTCCTCGTCGGTATTCAGTCGATTCAGTTCGCGGAAATATTTCTCGCCGTAGACGTCCACCCGCGAATCTATCGCCGGACGGAGCCGGGGGTAGCAGCGGTAGATCAGCTCCGAGCCGAGCACATGCGAGTTGAGCACGTTTCCCCGCAGCTGCGGCTTGTCGAGGAATTCGACCAGGAGCAGCGAGAAGTCGTCCGAAGCCACGTGATACGGGTAGCCGCCATAGAGGTTGCCGTAGCCGATGACCAGGCCCACGCAGGCTACGAGGAATGCCAGCGCTGCGCTGCGCGCGAGGGGCAATGCCTCGAGGCGCGAGGCAACTCCCCGCAGCGCCGTGGACAAGGGATAAACGGAAACCATGGCGAAGAACACGATTTGCCGCTGCGCGAGCAGCGCAAGGCAACCGAAAGCGATCAGCAGCAGCCAGCCGACGGCCGGCACGTTCCTCCGGCCGTGGGACAGCACCACCGCCGAGAAGGCGAGCAGGAGCATGAACGCCCAGAAGCCGCGCGAGCCGACGAAGGAACCATGCAGCGTCGGCACCCAATGGTGGAAGTTCAAAGCGTATTCGAACACATGTGCGCCGTACGGGTTGAACAGCATGGCGAGAGCCATCAGCGCAGCGCAGATCAAATACGGAAACGCGGCGCGGGTCGACACTCGGAGTCGGTTGCTTTTCGTCGCGCCGAATGCTTCGATCGCGGCGCCGGCTGCGAAGGCGGCGGCGATGACAAGCGCGATGGGGAACGAGCCGTGGCTGTTGGCCCAAACGAGAGCTATCGGTACGCAGACCAGAAGGTTGCGCCATCTGCCGCCGGCACGAAACTCCACCAGCAACCCGAGAACTATGACGGTGAAGAACAGTGCGAAAAGTTCCGGCCGCAGAAAGAAGCGGTAATTCGCCGCCGCCATGGCGGCGAGCGAAACGAGGACCGAGGCGAACAGGCTACCGCATAGCCGATACGAGAGGCGCCAGCACAGGCCGAACAGGGCGAGACCGAGTAGGCCCTTTGCGAAGATGAGATTTTCGTGGCCCAGCAGATCTTGGAGAAAGTACAGCACGAGCGACGACAACCACGCGTGCGCATGGAAAGGAAGCTGGCTCGCTTCGGTGAACGGGAAGAGCACGGTACGCGGGATCCCGTCCCCCGTCCAGATCATGCGGCCGATCGCCACATCCAGCCACAGAGCGGCGGTTGCGGGTGGGATGAAGGTCAGCAAAGCGACGGTGACGATCGCCGCCGCCACGGCGCCGGTGCGAACCCAGGTTTCCGAACGAATCATAGAATAGCCCCACCATCGGGTCGCGTAGTCCCGGATCCGGTACAGAGCGACCGGAACGCTAAAGTGCATCGATCTCGCGCGCGACAGCGTCAGGTACTCCGGCGTCGAGACCCAGCCACAGGGGCAGGCGCAGTAGCCGGCTGCTCACGCGATCGGTATTGTCCATCGGGCCGGCGCTGCGCCCGAAACGGCGGCCCGCGGGAGAGCTGTGCAGCGGCACGTAATGGAAAACCGCGCCGATGCCGCGCGCGCGCAGGCGCGCGATGAGCCGCGTGCGATGCTCGAGGCTCGGCAGCAGCACGTAATACATGTGGGCGTTGTGGCGGCAGCCGGGCGGAATGACGGGCCGCCGGATGCGGCCGGACTGTTCGCACGGCTCGAGGCGAGCGTGATACCGGTTCCAGAGCTCGATCCGCCGCGCAGTGATCGAATCGGCCTCCTCGAGTTGGGCCCAGAGAAAGGCGGCGATGATTTCTCCCGGCAGGTAGGATGAACCGATATCGACCCACGTGTATTTCTCGACCTCGCCGCGAGAAAAGCTCGCGCGATTGGTCCCCTTCTCGCGCACGATCTGGGCGCGCTCGATGAAGCGTTCGTGGTTGACGAAAAGGGCACCGCCTTCGCCCGAAATCACGTTCTTCGTCTCGTGAAAGCTCACCGTGCCCAAGTCTCCGATGCTCCCCAGGCTGCGCCCCTGGTGCTCGCTCATCAGGCCCTGGGCGGCATCCTCGATGACGAGCAGCTTGTGGCGTCGTGCAATGTCCAGCATCGGGTCCATTTCGCAGCCTACGCCGGCATAGTGCACGACGACGATTGCCCGCGTGCGCGCTGTGATGGCGGCCTCGATGAGGGATTCGTCGAGATTGAGCGTGTCGGGTCGGATGTCGACGAATACCGGCACGCCGCCCCGCAGGACGAAGGCGTTTGCGGTCGATACGAAAGTATAAGACGGCATGATGACTTCGTCGCCGGGCCGGATATCGGCGAGAATGGCGGCCAACTCGATCGCGGCGGTGCAGGAATGCGTGAGCAGAGCCTTGTGGGTGCCGGTGCGCGCCTCGAGCCAGTCGCTGCACTTCGCAGTGAACGGACCATCGCCGGCGAGCATGTGGTTCTGGTGGGCCTCGGCGATATACGCGAGTTCCCTGCCGGTCATGTACGGCCGGTTGAACGGCACTTTCACGCTTGGGGACTCCCGGGCGGCGGCGAAAAGCAAAGATTACACTTATTCGGTGGTCCCGATTCCTCGCAGCGAGGCGAACAGTGTTAACGATCAGGACCGCGATCTTTTCGGCTGTGAGGCTCGCGGTATCGGCCGTGATTTTTGCCGTGATCCTGTCGCGTGTCTCGGTTCGAGACGTGCTGGCACGCGCCTCCGCAGGGCTACCCGTCTATCTGGTCGGCGCCCTGTCGCTCTTGCTGCTGATGATTGTGCTTGTCGCCCTGCGCTGGCGGTTGCTCGCGCGCTGGTTGGGCATTGCAATGTCGCCCGCGCTCGCCGTGCGCGCGCTGTTTCTCGCCATGTTCGGCGGGCAGCTGCTTCCGTCTGCGATCGGCGCCGACGTTCTGCGCGGCTGGCTGCTGGCGCGCAGGACGACCGGGGTTGCGCGGGTCGTGGCGAGTCTGATGGCAGACCGGTTGATGGCCCTGTTCGCGGCGTGCCTGCTATTACTGATTTCGGATCGCGCAATCGCCCGGCTGGTGCCGTCGTACGCCGCGTTCGTCGCGCCGACCGCGGTGCTGGGCTCGGGCGTCATCCTGATCGTGTTCCTGCTGGGATTACGGCGCATGAGCGCGATGCGCGAGGTGCGCGTTCAGGCGAAGCCGCTGCTGTTTGCCCTGGCCATCGCCCTGGTGGTGCAGGGCGCCGCCGTCGTCGCGGCTGCTTTGGTAGCAACCGCTTACCGGCTGGATGGTTCGCTCAGCCTTTGGGTTTCCGTGATTCCCCTGTCTGTCATGCTGAGCGCGATACCGGTATCGGTGAATGGCTGGGGCGTGCGCGAGGCGACGATCGTCACGCTTGCTTCCGGTCTGGGGATCGCGCCGGCCGACGCGCTGCTCGTGTCCGTGACGCTCGGAGTGCTGCACGTGCTCGCCAGTCTGCCTGGTGCGGTCGTGATGCTGCGCACTCCAAGGCCGAGCCCGCCGTGAGCCGCTACTGCTTCATCACCGGATTCCTGCGCTCGGGGACCACTCTGGTCGAAAAGCTGGTGCACGCGCTTCCCGGCGCATGCATCGGACCGCAACCATTTCCGTTTCTTTACTACGACGCCAAGCGCGCGTTCCTGCGCACGCGAGGGATCGAAGACGAGCGGTACCCGCTCGGGCACCTGTTCGGTGAGGATCGCTATCGGCTCGCGGATTTCGAGGCCTACCTCGCCCACCACCGGGTGGCGCGCGAGGCCCTGGCGGAATCATTCGCCGGCATGCAGCACTACAGCGGCTGGAAGTTGCCGGCCATGGCAAGCCGCGCCGGGCACGTCGGCGAGGGCTCATTCGCCGAGGTCTACCGTGCGCTGTGCGACGGCCTGCCGGCCATCCTTGGTCGCGAAGGGAGTGATCTACGGGGCGCGAAAGAAGTGTTCTGCGAGGAATTCATTCCCTATTTCCTGTGCCAGGGGGTGTCTGTCATCTTGGTGCTGCGCGACGTCCGGGACGTGCTCGCTTCGCTCAAGTTCGGGGGTGGCGCGACCTACGGCGATCGCGGCTTGCCGCTGCTCCACATCGTGCGCCAGTGGCGCAAGAGCGTGGCTTTTGCGCTCGAATTCTCCGGCACCCGTGGTTTTCACTCCGTGCGCTATGAAAGCCTGGTCGCATCCGTGCGCACGGAACTGGACCAACTGGCGCTGCACCTCGGGTCCCCGCTCGCGGCGGCCGGCGCCATCGACGATCTTCGCGATCAGGATGGGCGCTCGTGGGAAGGTAACTCTTCCTTTGCGCCGGTGCGGGGCGTAAGCCGCGACCCGGTGGGCAGATTCGCCGACAAGCTGCCGCCGTCGTGGGTGGCTGCCGCTGAAGCGCTGTGTGGCCCGGAAATGACCGCCATGGGGTTGGTGCCCAGCTGCGGGTCTGGCTCTGCTGAGGAGGACGTGGCCGAGGCCTTGGCGCGCGTCGCGCGAGAGATCGATGTGGCCGGGCCCGGCGCATCGCTCGCGGCAGAGATCGACGCGGAGCGCCGGCGGGCACGGTTGCTTGCGCACGGGCGTGCGGGCGAGGCGGAGCAGCGCCGCTGGTTCATCTTCCCGCGCGCGTACCAGCGTCTCGCGCGGTCAGGTTCCATCCCGGTCTAGGGGCAGCAGCTCCGCACGCACGTGATACTGCGAGAACATGAGCTGCTGGGCAACGATACGTCTGAGGTATTCGCCGACCAGGCCGAAGGAGAACAGCACCGCGCCCGACGTGAAGAGGATCAGGAGCACCACCGTGGCAAAACCCGAGACCCCGATTCCGCGACTGAAATAGAGCCAGAGGTACATGCCTGCGAGCACGAGGCTGACAAAGGCCGCGCCCAGACCGATGACGCTCATCACCTGCAGCGGAAGCGAGCTGTAATTCATGATGCTGCTCAGCGTATCGCGCACTAGCTTGCGCATGGTGTAGCCGGTTCGGCCGTGCTGTCGCGGGTCGTGGCGCACCGGGACGCTCTTGATCCGGCTGGTGATCGACAGGATGATCGGGCCGATACGCGGCTGGGCGTGCCGCACGCGGCGGATTTCGTCGATTACTGCGCGGCGCATCACGCGAAACCCGCCCAGGAACACCTGTGGATCGATGCCGAAGATGGCGCGCTCGATACGGTGCAGCGCCGCAGCTCCCAGATTGCGCAAGCTAGGGTGCGCCTTGTGCCGGTAGCGTCCGGTGACCACGTCGACCGTATCGTCTTCCTCGATGGCACGCACCAGCTTCGGGATCTCCTCGGGCGGGTGCTGCAGATCGTCATCCATGGTGATGGCGTAGCGGCCCGAGCAATGGTCGAGGCCGCACTTGAGCGCGAAGTGCTGACCGTGATTGCGGGCGAATTGGAATGCGCGCAGCGGGACTCCCTCCGCACGCAGGCGGGCGATGATTGCCCATGACCGGTCCCGGCTGCAGTCATCGACCAGGACGATTTCGTGCGAGCGTCCGAGTGCGTGGAACGCAGCGCCGACGCGGCGAACCAGTTCTTCAAGGCTGGCCTCGGCGTTGTAGACTGGGATGACGACCGAGTAGTCGGGACCGGGCTGCATCATTCAAGAATCCATCGTGGAGTCGACGCCGTGGAGCGCGCAAGGAGTGACGGCAAATGGAGATTGCACCGTTGACATGAGAGTCGGCATGATCCAGTCGAATTACATTCCCTGGCGCGGCTATTTCGATTTCATCGACGACTGCGATTTGTTCCTATACTACGACGACGTTCAGTATACCCACCGCAGCTGGCGTAACCGAAATCGTATCAAGACGGATCGCGGCTTGATTTGGCTGAGCGTTCCCGTCATCCACGATCATGGGACGCTGATCCAGGACGCGCGGATCGATTACGGCACGCGGTGGCTCGACAAGCACATTCGCACTTTGACCCTGGCGTACAAAAAGGCTCCGCATTTCGCGCAATACGCGGAGCGATTCTTCGAGCTCCTGCAGAGCCGTCCCGAGACGATCTCCGATCTCAATGTCCGGGCCTGCGGGTGGATAATGAGCCAACTTGGCATTCACACTCGAACCCGGATGTCGCGCGAACTCGGCATCGTAGGCGAGAAACTCGACCGGCCGCTGCTTCTCGCACGGCAGCTTGCGGCAACGACCTATCTCGCTGGGCCGACGGCCAAGCCCTACACCGATATCGAGGGCTTCCGCGCCGCAGGCATTGCGCTCGAGTTCAAAGTCTACGACTATCCGGAGTATCCGCAATTGCACGGCGCATTCGAGTCGAACGTCACAGTGCTGGATTTGCTCTTCAATTGCGGACCCGATGCACGGCACTATCTCAAAAGTCTGAGGCCGAGCGAGCGGGCCGCGTGAAAGGGCATCGGAAATGAATTGGGGATACCGGGCCGCGCTTTACCTTTACGAGAGGAATCTGCTTCGCTTCTTCCCGTGGCGCTTTTTGAGAGCCTACGTATATCCGATCACCGTTCGTGGCGCGAAAAAGACCTACCAGGCAGCGCGCTATTTCGACTCGTACTATAAGTCGACCGGCGAGGAAATCTCCGACCGCATAACCATCGGGGCCGCGGTCAAGGCCCTGCATTCCCGGTTCCACTACAACTGCGTCGAGAATTCGATCATCAGAGCGCTGCTTCGTTGCGTAGTGAAAGAGCAGCCCGCCGTGTTCGACCTGGGATCGGGCGCAGGGCACTGGATCGATTTCTACCTTGGTGCCTTCGAGGCGTCGGCCGTATGCGGTTTGGAGGTCTCGAAAGTGTGCGCCGCCGCGCTTCGCAACAAGTACGCGCTTGCGGACCGCGTTTTGATCTTGGACGGAGACATATCGGACAAGTCTTTTTGTCTCGATCGAAAATTCGATATTGTCAATGCGATCGGAGTGGTATTCCATATTGTCGACGATGCGCTCTGGCTCCAGGCGCTGATCAACATGAAAAACCTTCTGCATGACGACGGCGTGCTCGTAGTGGGAGGAGAGTTCGGGCTGATCAGCCAGAATGTGCAGTTCCACGCAAGGGATGATTTCGAACGTCTTGAGCAGATGCGCATACCGTCCGGAGGAGGGGAAGTTCGCGTCAATAAGAGAATCCGATCGTTGAGACGTTGGAAAAAAGCGGCGAGGGCTGCAGGGCTTCGTGTAAAGCTGCTGGTACGCACGTCCAATGTCTCCGAAATCGTCACTCCCGAGAACAACGTCTTGGTTCTGGAGCGCAAGCCCGGCAAGGGCGCAGCGCTCCCGCCCGGGTGAAGCGCTGCCTTCGATGTGAGCGCCGGTTCGACGAACCGGGCTGGCGTTGTCCGTCCTGCGGGTTCGGGCCGGATATCGTCGACGGTCTGGCGCGGTTTGCGCCCGAACTCGAACCGGAGCATATTGGTTTCGACGCCTCGCGCTTTGAGGTGCTGGCGGGCCTCGAGGCCGAGCATTTCTGGTTCAAATCACGTGTCAGACTTATCAGTTGGGTGCTGCGCAAGCACTTTCCCGACGCCCAAAGTCTGCTTGAAATCGGCTGCGGCACCGGCAACGTGCTCGCGGCCGTTGCCCAGGGCGCGGCGATGAAGCGCCTAGTGGGCTCGGAGGCGCATCCCCAGGGCCTCGCCCTTGCGGCGCGCCGCGCCGCCGGAGCCGAGCTGCTGCAGATGGACGCACGTCGAATCCCGTTCCGCGAAGAGTTCGACGTCGTCGGCGCGTTCGACGTGATCGAGCACATCGACGAGGACGAGCAGGTGCTGGGCGAGATGTTCGCAGCCTGCCGACCCGGCGGCGGGGTGATTGTCACCGTCCCCCAGCACCGCTGGCTGTGGAGCTACCGCGACGAATTCGCCCGCCATCGGCGTCGGTACCATCGCGTCGATCTCCTGCGCAAGCTTGCCGCGGCCGGATTCGAGCAGGCGTGGAGCACATCGTTCGTGACCTTGCTCCTGCCGCTAATGGCCTTGTCCCGGCTGCGCCAGAATACGCCACAAGGTTTCGACTCCTGCGCCGAGCTGCGTTTGGGGCGCATGACGAACAAGGTGCTGGGCACCATCATGGCTGTGGAACGGGGCCTAATCGGAGCCGGCGCATCTTTCGCGGCAGGAGGATCGCTGCTGGCGGTCGCGCGCCGGCCATCTGCCTGCGCTTAGCGCGGAGCCGGGTTTGTTTCCCGAGCGTCCAGGCGCCTACGGCGCGGCGGCGTAGAGCGTGACGTCGCCGGCAGTGAACGCCGAGCGCGCGCGCGAAGGATCCCAGCGGGGGCCCTTGCCGTCCGTGACCACGTACCATCTGACGTTGATGGCGCGCAGCAACTGCATGGCTGCACCGTAGTCGGGCGCTGCATCGACTGCCTGGAGCGCTGCCAGGCGGGACGCCGCGAGGCGCTTGCGCGCAGCACCCTTGATCATTTCGATATAGGGGCGGGAAAGATATGCGGGCATGCCGCTCAAAGCGCAGACCTCCATCGAGAGGTCGAACGTCGTGTACACTGCGCGCAACCCGGCCACGCCGAATACATCGCCGCGGGCCGCATGCGTGCGCATGAACGCAGCGACATCGACCAAGCCCGGGGGGATGCGCGTAGCGACGTAGCTTTCACCCCAGCGGAATTTGGGGTGCATCATGCCTGCTGCACCCGAGACGATGGGGGGTAACGCGAGGATCGTGCCCACCAGAAGCACCGGCCAGACCTTCGCGGCCAGGTCAATCCGAAGCGCGAGGAGCCGAAGCACTAAACAGAGCGTCCAGATCGCAACCGCAGCGTAGAGCAGGACGAAGGGCCTGTGGATCAGGTCAGTGACGTCTCCGTTGAACGGCACCGGCGCGAATAGCATGATTAGCAGCCAGCAGTAGAAAAGAAGACCGCAAGTCACGTCGACCGGCCTGAGCACTCCCTTAATGCGGGCGAGCAGCATGGCCACCGGAAACAGGATGACGAATGCACCGAGCGCCGCGACGACCGCCAGCGCGATTCCGGCCGTAAGCGCGAACGCCGGAGAGCCGAGGCTCTCCAAATAGGGGTACAGGCCGGGGTAGGCCGTCGGCTCCTGTCCTGTGTGGACGTCGGTGAGGAATTTTGAGAGCGCGGGGCCTTGAAAACGCCAGACGCCCGGGTTGCTGGCGGAGAGGTCGGATATCGTCATGAAGCAGGCTACGGCGCCCGCGGCGAGGCCGGCAAGCATGAGCCCGGTGACGTAGCGCCGCCGTTTGGCTTCGCGCATGCTGCAAATGGCCGCCGCCGCCATCCAGGCGGGGAAGTAGAGCAAGAAGATCTGTACCCGGAATAGCACGATTGACGTCGCCAGCAACGCACTGGCGGCTAAGGCTGCGCGGGCGCGCTCGCTTGCCCATCGATCGAGGAACACAAGAGAGACAAAGGCCGCGCCAAGCGCGTAGGTTGCGCCTGCGGTCGTCATGATCGTCCAGTGAAAGCTGAAAAAGCCATTCCTCAAACCGTAGTTTGACGCGTCAGGGATGATGGCAATCGCGGCCACCGCAGCGACGGCGCCGGCGGCGCCGGCGAGGCGCTGGCCTAGCGCGCACGCTCCGGCCAGCATGGCCAGGAAGCCGAGGGGCAGCCAGACCGACAAGGCAAGCGGCAGCCCCGGTTGGTCGAGCATTCCGGCGAACGCGGCCGCGACCGCGTACGAGCCGAAATGGTAGAAGGTCGATGGCACGCCGGCGAAGAAGATCGAACCGCGATGGACTGCGCGCGGATCGCCGAATTGCGAGATCAGCCCGCCGTGAAAGAAGTAATCGCTCCAGACCGGCAGCACCCCCTGCGTGCGGAGCGTCTCGAGCGCATCAGACGGTGTGCTGCACCAGGCGTAGGTGAAAGCCGCGCACAGCGCAAAACCCGCGAGCTGTCGCCAATCGGCCGCGAGCACGGCCTGCCGCGCCGCGTCGGCGCGACGCAGGAGGATCAACCGCAGGCCTACGACCAGGGCCGCGACGGTGCCGAGCGCGGGAGCGGCGGCGAGCGGAGAAAGTACCGACAGCGCATAGACCGCGAGGCATGTTGCGAGCAGTCCCAGAACGAACCACGTGGCGGGGTCGAATCTGCGATCGCCCGCGGCCGTCAGCAGCAGGCGGCCGGCAGTCAGGACCACGTACGCGACTGCCATCGTCGCGGCGGCGACGATGGCATAGGAGTCGATGCCGGTTCGGAGCAGCAGATCGCTCAACAGCGCTGCGACGAGCAACACCGGTGCGGCGTAGATCGATGGGATAGTTGCTCGACTCATCGGGCCGGTTGCTCCTTCATCGCGGGCTTAGAGGAGAGGCGCTTCGATGGGCCAACCACCACTTCGTCGCCTTCCCTGAGCTCACCGCCGAGCACCTCGGTGCTCGTGCCATCGCTCAGCCCGAGGCGCAGGTCGACCGCCTGCGGCTCGCCGTGCGCCGGGATCCAGACGCGCCTTCCCGCGGTCGCGACGGGAGGGTGAAATTGAAGCGCGGCGTTGGGCACCTTGAGCGCATTTTCGCGCTGATCGACCACGATGCGCACGTTCGCGGTCATTCCCGGCAATAACGCAAGGTCCGGGTTGGGGGCCGAGATCATCACGGTGTAGCCGGCGTTGTGCGCGTTCTGCGGCGGCCTGCGGATCTGGCGGATCTTGCCGCTGAAGCTGCGGCGCGGAAACGCGTCGACCTTGAAGGTGGCCGTCTGCCCGACCTTCAGCCTGCCGACGCCGGCCTGGCCGATCGCCGCCTCGACCTGCATGTCGCGCAGATCCTGCGCAATGGCGAACAGCACAGGAGCTTGCGGGCCTGCTGCGACGGTCTGCCCGGCATCCACGTTGCGCAGGATCACGGTGCCGTCGACTGGAGCCCGAATGATGGTGCGCTCAAGATCGGCCCGTGCCTGCGCGAGCTGCGCCTCGCGCTGTTTGACCGCGGCGAGCGCGCTGCCGTTCTGCGCCTGGCTGATCCTGATCTGCCCCTGGATCGCTCTGAGCTTCGAGCGCGTCGCGCCACGCAGCTTCTTCATGCGTTCGGCCTCGGCCATCTGCGCTTCGAGCTGGGAGCGGGCGACGGCGACCGCGCTGTCGGCGGCGTCGAGGTTTGCATGCGCCTGATTGACGCGCAGCTCGTCGGCCGACGGGTCGATGCGCGCGAGGATCTGGTCCTTCTTCACCGGCGTGTTGAAGTCGGCGTAGATCTCCTTCACTTGCCCGGAAACCTGCGACCTGACCTGGACCGTGGCGACCGCGTTCAGCGTTCCGCTCGCCGTCACCGCTTCCTGCACCAGTCCGCGCTCGACGCGGGCCATTCGGTAGGGCGGGCCGGCCTCGGCGTTGCGCGCCTGGTACCAGGCATAGCCGCCCGCGGCGAGGGCGAGCACGACGATGATGCCGATGACGCGGCTGAGACGCATGGGGTGCAGCGCGGGGTTGGGAGCGGTCGCTCCTTATACAGCGATGCCCCCGCTGCCGTCGACGCCTATCAACCGCGGCAGGTTCAGCTTCAGCGGCGGGATCGTCCTGCGCTCGCGCAGGTAGCGGGCCACGACGTCCCAAATCGGATCGCCTTGCACGCCCGCGTCGACCGGCGCCCAGCCTGCGACCTTGTAGAGTTTGTTCGCCTCCATCGGCTTGCCCTTCAGGCGCATGTCCGAGATGCGCGCGCCGATCGCCGCGTTCGGCTCGCAGGCATAGCTCATGCCCCCCACGCGCACCATGTCGCCGCCCTGCTGGCGGTAGGGATCGGGGTTGAACAGGTTGTCGCAGATGTCCTCGAGGATGAACTTGATCCGCTCGCCGGTCAGCTCCGTCAACGTGCTGGTGGGATAGGTGATCGCGGTCTGGTCCATCACGTGCTCGAAGGTGATCGCGTCGCCTGGCAGCAGCGTGGTGCCCCAGCGAAAGCCGGGCGAAAACGCAAGATCCGCGCCCTTGACCTCCATGGATGCATCGAGGATGAGCTGGTCGAAGCTGCCGTTGAAGTTGCCGCGGCGGTAGAGCAGACCCTCGGTCAGCGCGAGCTTTTGCTCCAGCCTGGCCCGATGCGGCGCGCGTACCGACTCGATGTAAGTCGCCATTTCCGGGTCGGCCGGCAGCAGGTTGGCGAACACCGGCAGCAGCCGGTAGCGGTAGTCCGAGATCGCGCCGCCCTTGACATCCAGATCCATGACCGCGACGAACTTGCCGTTGCAGCCGGCATTGGTGACGAGCGTCTTGCCGCCGCGGTTGCTCACCACGGTGGGGGCGGGCACGCCGTCGTGCGTGTGGCCGCCCAGGATCAGATCGATGCCGCGCACGCGCGTGGCGAGCTTGAGGTCGACGTCCATGCCGTTGTGCGACAGCAGCACCACGACCCCGGCGCCCTTCGCGCGCACCTCGTCGACCATTTTCTGCAGATGCCTTTCCTGGATGCCGAAGCTCCACTGATCCATCATGTAGCGCGGATTGGCGATCGGCGTGTAGGGGAAGGCCTGGCCGATGATTGCGAGTGCAACGCCGTTCAGGCTGCGCAGCGAGTACGGCTTGAACACCGGGTCCTCGAAATCCACCGTCTTGACGTTGTGCGCGATGAACTCGATCGGCGCCAGCTCCTGGTC
>JBOIFB010000007.1:0-26184 GCA_050741415.1 Burkholderiales bacterium
AGTCCGTAGGCGCGGCGGCGAACGTGATAAAGCTCACGCCACGTTTTTCCCACGGTGCGGATTTGAAGCGGGCTAAAGCGAATAGCTAAGGCTTTGTAACTTGGTGGCTCCCCGAGTAGGGCTCGAACCTACGACCTGCGGATTAACAGTCCGTCGCTCTACCAACTGAGCTATCGGGGATCCGGAAAACCCGTTATTTTAAGGTTTTCCGCATATCCAGGCAATCGCACGATGGCATTTGCGAAGAGAAAGTGGCTCTGGGCTCTGGTTGTTTTGTTCGGGCTTCTTGTCGCGGCGCTCGCGGTCCCGTTCCTGGTGCCGCTCGAGGGCTACATACCTGAATTGACGAAGCGCGTTTCGAAGGCGATCGGCGAACCGGTTTCGATCGAGGATTTGCGGCTCGAACTGCTACCCACGCCGCGGGTAGCGATCATCGGCTTGAAGCTCGGGCGCAAGGACGAGGTGAGCATCGAGCGTGCGAGCATTGTGCCGGACCTGTTGCTTTTGCTCTCGGGCGAGGTCGTCCTGAGCGAGATCCGCGCTGACCGGGTGCATATCAAACAGTCGGTGTTCGACCTGCTCGACAGGCTGCCGAAGAGCGGAGGAGGAGGGGTGCTGGTGCGCCGCGTCGTCCTGCGGCACGTCACCTACGAGCAGCGCGGGCTGATGCTGCCGGAGTTCAACGTCGCGGTGGAGTTGTCGGTCGTTCCCTCCGCGACGGTGGTGCGCGTGTCGACCGACGATGGCGCGTTCAGGGCGACGCTCGGTCCTCAGGGCGACGGCCGCTCGCACCTCGCGCTCTCGGCACGCAAGTGGCGCTTGCCGATTGCGGCGGCGCCGCTGTTTTTCGATTCGCTCGAAGCGAATGGTGTGCTGCAGCACGGACGGCTGGATTTTCCCCAGGTGAACGGAAAACTGTACGGGGGCACACTCGTCGGCAGCGCGGACACGCGCTGGGGCAGGACATGGCGCATCACCGGCAGGGCACAGCTGGCAGGGCTGGAGTTGGTTCCGCTGCAGGCGGCACTCGGCATGCCCGCGCGGTTGTCCGGAAGGTTGAGTGCGCATGTGACGTACTCGGCGCTCTCCAGTTCGGCCGGGCAGCTGGGGTACGCGCTGGTGCTGAACGCGCCATTCGAAGTCGCAGGCGGGGAGTGGCACGGCGTGGACTTGTCGCGCGTAGCGGAGCTGCCGCTGGGCAAGCTGTCCGAGGGAGGCACGACCAAGTTCGAGCGGATGAAAGGAGACCTGGCGCTGCGCGGCAAGGACATCCAGGTCAACAGGGTTTGCGTGCGCTCGCCGTCGCTGGTGGCGGCGGGCAACGTGGCGATCGCACCCGATCAGACGCTGTCGGGCAAGCTCGACGTTTCGGTGGCAAAGACCGGGGGCTTCGTCGGGGTGCCGGTGGCGCTTTCGGGCACCACTGCGGACCCTTCGTTGTCGCTCACCAAATGGGGCGCGATCGGTGCGGTGATCGGCACCATGCTGCTGCCCGGGATCGGCACCAGCCTCGGCCTCTCGGCTGGCGGCAGCCTCGAGGGCAAGACTGAGTGCAAGTGAACTATTCGGAGATCACCTTGGCGATCGCGTCGGCCGCGTAGTCGACGTTCTTCGAATTGAGTGCGGCGACGCAGATCCGCCCGGTATCGATGGCGTAGACGGCATATTCCCCGCGCAGACGCTCGACCTGCGCTTTCGTCAGTCCGGTGTAGGAGAACATCCCGCGCTGCTCGAGGATGAAGCTGAAATCCGCCCGCGGTGCGCGGGTGCGAATCTTCTCGACCAGCGCCTTGCGCATGGCCTTGATCCGGTCCCGCATCCCGCCCAGCTCCTGCTCCCACTGCGCGCGCAGCTCAGGCGTGGCGAGCACGGTCGCGACGATCTGCCCGCCGTGGGTCGGCGGGTTGGAGTAGTTGGTGCGCACCAGGCGCTTGATCTGCGACAGCGCGCGCGCCGCCTCGTCCGGGCTGCCGGCCAGCAGGCTGAACGCGCCCACGCGCTCGCCGTAGAGCGAGAACGATTTGGAGAACGAGCTCGAGACGAAGATCGGGCTGTAGGATTCGGCGAACAGACGTACCGCAAAGCCGTCCGCGTCGATGCCGTCGCCGAAGCCCTGGTAAGCAAGGTCGAGGAACGGCACCAGCTCGTGTCGCTTCACCGCATCGAGCACCCGCTGCCATTGCTCGCGCGAAAGGTCGACGCCGGTCGGGTTGTGGCAGCAGGCATGCAACACGACGATTGAGCCGGCGGGCAGGCCTTCCAGCGCGCCCAGCATCCGGTCGAAGTCCAGGCCGTGCGTGCCGGGCTGGTAGTAGGGATAGCTGTTGACGGTGAAGCCGGCGTTTTCGAACAGCGCGCGGTGGTTCTCCCAGCTCGGGTCGCTGATCCAGACCTGCGCGCCGGGGCCGACGCGCTTGAGAAAGTCGGCGCCGATCTTGAGCCCGCCGGTGCCGCCCAGCGCCTGAACCGTGAGGATGCGCCCAGTCTTCGCCAGCTCGGCTCCGAACACGAGCTCCATCACGGCCCGGTCGTAGCTTTGCAGGCCGTCGATCGGCAGATAGCTGTGCGGCGGCGCGGCCTCGACGCGCTGGCGCTCGGCGCGCCGCACGCACTCGAGCAGCGGCACCTTGCCGTTGTCGTCGCAGTAAACGCCGACCCCGAGGTTGACTTTGTTCGGATTTGCGTCGGCGACGAAGGCTTCGGTAACCCCGAGAATGGGGTCGCGCGGCGCCATCTGGAGGGCGGCGAGGATCGATTTGCTCATGGGGAAGTCGGTTGGAGTGAGGCGCGTATTCTACCGGTCGGCCCGCTGTGGGAAAATGGGCGTTTTGCGGCTGCGTTGCGAATGGCGATCGAAACCTACCCCGGCAGCCCGTTCCGGCTGAACCAGATGTTCGCGCCGGCCGGCGACCAGCCGGAAGCGATCGAAAAGCTGATTGAAGGCATCAACGACGGGCTGGCGTTCCAGACCCTGCTCGGCGTGACCGGTTCGGGCAAGACCTACACCATGGCGAACGCGATCGCCCGCCTGGGCCGGCCGGCGCTGGTGTTGGCGCCGAACAAGACTCTTGCGGCGCAATTGTACTCGGAGTTCCGCGAGTTCCTGCCCGAAAACGCGGTCGAGTACTTCGTCTCGTACTACGACTACTACCAGCCCGAGGCTTACGTGCCCTCCCGCGACCTGTTCATCGAGAAGGACTCGTCGATCAACGAGCATATCGAGCAGATGCGGCTTTCGGCCACGAAGTCGTTGATGGAGCGGCGCGACGTGGTGATCGTGGCGACGGTGTCTGCGATCTACGGCATCGGCGATCCGGTGGAATACCACGGCATGATCCTGCACCTGCGCCAGGGCGAGAAAGCGTCGCAGCGCGACGCGCTGGCGCGGCTGGTGGCCATGCAATACGAGCGCAACGAGCTCGATTTCCGTCGCGGCACCTTCCGTGTGCGCGGTGACGTGATCGACGTCTTCCCGGCGGAGCATGCGGAGCACGCAGTGCGGATTTCGCTGTTCGACGACGAGATCGAAAAGCTCGAGGTGTTCGATCCACTCACCGGCAGGGTGTTGCATCCGATCGCGCGCTTCACTGTGTACCCGTCCAGCCACTATGTGACTCCGCGCGAGACTACCCTGCGCGCGGTCGAGGCGATCAAGGCGGAGCTGCGCGAGCGCATCGAACATTTCCAGAAGACCGGCAAGCTGGTCGAGGCGCAGAGAATCGAGCAGCGCACGCGCTTCGACCTGGAGATGCTCGCCGAGCTGGGCTTCTGCAAGGGCATCGAGAACTACTCAAGGCACTTGTCGGGACGCAATCCGGGCGAGCCGCCGCCGACCCTGATCGACTACCTGCCGCCGGATGCGCTGATGTTCATCGACGAAAGCCATGTGACGATCGGTCAGCTTGGCGGCATGTACCGCGGCGACCGCGCGCGCAAGGAAAATCTGGTCGAGTACGGCTTCCGGCTGCCGTCGGCGCTCGACAACCGGCCGCTGCGCTTCGACGAGTTCGAGCAGCTGGTGCGCCAGACCGTGTTCGTGTCGGCGACGCCGGCCGCCTATGAAGCCGGGAAGTCGGCGCAGGTGGTGGAGCAGGTGGTGCGGCCCACGGGGTTGATTGACCCGGGAATCGAGGTCAGGCCGGCGTCGACTCAGGTCGACGACTTGCTTTCGGAAATTTCGCTGCGAGCGAAGAAGCACGAGCGCGTGCTGGTGACCACGCTTACCAAGCGCATGGCGGAGGAGCTCACCGATTACCTGAGGGAGCACGGCGTCAAGGTGCGCTATCTGCACTCCGAGGTGGACACGGTAGAGCGGGTCGAGATCATTCGTGACTTGCGCTTGGGTGAGTTCGACGTGCTGGTGGGCATCAACCTGCTGCGCGAGGGGCTCGACCTGCCCGAGGTGTCGCTGGTGGCGATTCTGGATGCGGACAAGGAAGGGTTCCTGCGCTCCGAGCGCTCGCTGATCCAGACCATGGGTCGCGCGGCGCGCCATCTGAACGGCGCGGCGCTGCTGTACGCGGACGTGATGACCGACTCGATGCGGCGCGCGATCGCCGAAGTCGAGCGCCGCCGCAACAAGCAGACCGCGTTCAATACCGAGCATGGGATCACGCCCAAGGGCATTTCCAAGCGCATCAAGGACCTGATCGACGGGGTCTACGATGCGGACGAGGCGCGGTCGCTGCTGCGCGTCGCCCAGGACGACGCGCGCTACGAGGCAATGAGCGAAAAGCAGGTCGCGCGCGAAATCAAGCTACTCGAGAAAAAGATGCTCGAGCACGCGAAGGACCTCGAATTCGAGCAGGCGGCAAAGATGCGCGATCAGCTCGCGGAGCTGAAGAAGCACGTGTTCGGCGTCGCGCTCGCATCCGAATAGCGGTGCGCGGCGCCGCGGCAGCACCGGCGCAAGTGCTGCCTTCACGCGGCCGCGGCTACTTTCTGGTCTCGATCTGAATCAGTTCGGGTTCCGCTTCAACCGGCGGGGGTTTGCGCTCGCGGTGCCCGCGACCAGGCGCTGGTAGCGGCTCCGGTTCGAGCGCGACCGGGCGCGCCTTTGACGGGTCGGTTTCGATCATCACCAGGTCCGATTGAACGAGTTCCGCCTTCGGCGCGGCGTGCGGCTCGAATGCCGGCGCGACTGGAGGCAGTGGGACGTACGGCGCAGGTGCACGCGCCGCGGGCGCCTGGTGTTCGATCACCGGTTGCGGCGCCGACCGCTGCACCGGTGCCGGCTCGGTAATCTGCGGCACTGGAGGCTCCGGCAGCGAAGGTGTATCCAGTGCGAGTACCGGCTCGAAGCCGGCCGCGTCCTTCTCGGGGCGGCGCTCCCGTCCGCGATCGCGCCGGCCACGGCGGCCGCGGCGGTGCTCTTCGCTCTCGGGCGCGCCGCCAGCCTGCGCTTCCGGCCGCGCAGCGCGCGGTTCGGCTGGCGCATTGGGAGAGCGCGGCGGGCGTTGATCCGGCCTGCGCTCGCCGCCCGGCCGCGCGTCCCGCGGTTGGCCATTGCCGCGTTGCTCTAGGCGGCTTTGTTGACCGTCGCGCCGTTCGTCGCGGTCGCCGCGCCGGTCGCGGCCGCCGCGCTCCCCTCGTCCCGGGCGCTCGCCGCGCTCAACACGCTCGCCACCGCGCCGGTGATCCCCGCCGCGCTGCTCGGGCCGCCGGTCGCGCTGGCGGGACTCCCGCCGCGGCTCGCGAGCCGAATTCTGCTGCGCAGGCGAGGCACCTGCTGTGCCTTGCTCTTCGGCAGGCCGATCAAGCTTGAACCAGCCCAGGATGCGGCCGATGATTCCCGGACGCGCCGAGGCGGTCATCATGGGGGAGGGTGTGCGTTCCGGGTGGCGCTGCGACCGCTGGGGACGGGCATCTGCTGGGGCACGCGGCTTCGGTTCGGCCACCAGCGGCGCCGGCTGCGCCGGAGTGATGGCCTTCACCACCGCCTCCTGGCGCTCCTTGACCGGCTCGGCGTCGGCGCCGAGCTTCGGCTCCTCGGGTTGCTCGACCAACTCGTAGCTGGCCGGCACGTGCTCCATCTCGTTCAATTCTTCGTGGCGCAGCCGCTGCACCTTGTAATGCGGTGTTTCGAGGTGCTGATTGGGCACCAGCACGATATTGACCTTGAGACGCCCCTCGAGCTTCTGGATTTCGCTGCGCTTCTCGTTCAGCAGGAAGCTGGCGACATCTACCGGCACCTGCGCATGGACCGCGCCGGTGTTCTCCTTCATCGCCTCTTCCTGCAGGATGCGCAGGACATGCAGTGCGGTCGATTCCGTGCCGCGGATGAATCCGGTGCCGCTGCAGCGCGGGCAGTTGATGTGCGCGGTTTCCTCGAGCGATGGCTGCAGCCGCTGGCGCGACAGTTCCATCATCCCGAAGCGCGAAATCTTGCCGATCTGCACCCGCGCGCGGTCGAAGCGCAGCGCCTCGCGAAAGCGGTTTTCCACCTCGCGCTGATTGCGCTGAGACTCCATGTCGATGAAGTCGACCACGATCAGGCCCCCGAGGTCGCGCAGCCGCAGCTGGCGCGCGACTTCATCCGCCGCCTCGAGGTTCGTGAGCAGCGCGGTTTCCTCGATGTCGTGGCCCTTGGTGGCGCGTGCCGAGTTGACGTCGATCGCGACCAGCGCCTCGGTGTGGTCGATGACCACTGCGCCCCCGGAAGGCAGGTTGACGTGGCGCGCGTACGCGCTCTCGATCTGGTGTTCGATCTGAAAGCGCGAGAACAGCGGCACGTCGTCGCGGTACAACTTGACCTTGTCGACGTTGCCCGGCATCACGATCTGCATGAACGTGCGCGCCTGCTCGTAAATCTCGTCGGTGTCGATCAAGATCTCGCCGATGTCCGGCTGGAAGTAGTCGCGGATCGCCCGGATCACCAGGCTCGATTCGAGATAGATCAGGAACGGCTTGGCGACGTAGCGGCCATCGGGTCCCGGAGTACGGTCGGCCGCAGCGCTCTCAACCGCGCGCCATAGCTGCATGAGGTAGTTCAAATCCCAGTTCAACTCCTCGGCCGAGCGCCCGATCGCCGCGGTGCGGGCGATGACGCTCATGCCGTCGGGCAGGGCCAGTTGATCGAGCGTGTCGCGCAGCTCGTTACGGTCCTCGCCTTCGACGCGGCGCGAGACGCCGCCGCCGCGGGGATTGTTGGGCATCAGCACCAGGTAGCGCCCGGCCAGGCTGATGAAGGTGGTGAGTGCAGCGCCCTTGGTGCCGCGCTCGTCCTTCTCGACCTGAACGATCAGTTCCTGGCCTTCCTTGAGGGCGTCCTGGATCCTCGCCTTGCCGACATCGACGTCGGAGCGGAAATAGCTGCGCGCGACTTCCTTGAAGGGCAGAAACCCATGTCGCTCCTCGCCGTAATCAACGAAAGCGGCCTCGAGGCTGGGCTCGATACGGGTGATGACGCCTTTGTAGATGTTGCTCTTGCGCTGTTCCCTTGATGCCGATTCGATATCTAAGTCGACAAGCTTCTGACCTTCTACGATGGCAACGCGCAGTTCTTCCTGCTGCGTCGCATTGAATAGCATGCGTTTCACTTCCAGTTCTCCTGCGCTCACAGGGGAACCGGCGGTCCGTCGGTCAGGATTCTCCTAGTTTTAGACCAGTCAAAGCCTTCTTTCGGTTGGGCGACATTGCCTGTCGGTTTGCCAAAACCCGGCGGCGGCCGGAATCCGTGCACCCTTCCTTAAGGGGTGCGGGCGTTTCCGAGGGAAAAACCCTCTGCGCGCGCTTCTAGTACTATCGCTACTCTCGGTGAGCGAAATTAACCTTCGCTTCGGGCCCCGCGTCAGCAGGGCGGGAGGCGGGATGCAGATCCTGGCGGCGCTAGGCGCTTACCGCGAACCTGTGCCTCGCAACTCGAAGCAGTCCCGAGATAATACGGATAATGAATGACTTAAGCAAGGCTCGGGCGACTCTGCTGGAGGTCGGGGAGGAAAGCGTCGCGCAGCGCGTCGACAACTTCCTGATCCGACGCCTCAAAGGGGTACCAAAGAGCCACGTCTATCGCGTCCTGCGCAGCGGCGAGGTGCGGGTCAACAGCGGGCGGGTTGGACCCGACTACCGCCTGCGCGCAGGCGATCGGGTGCGGGTGCCGCCCGTCAGGCTGGCGGAAAAGCCGCCGCGGCCGGCGGCGCGCCCGCTCGAGCTTCCGGTAGTGTACGAGGACCCAGCGCTGCTGGTGGTCGACAAGCCCTCGGGCATCGCCGTGCACGGCGGCAGCGGAGTCAGCTATGGAGTGATCGAATCGCTGCGAGCGGCGCGTCCCCAGGCCAAATTCCTCGAGCTCGCCCATCGCCTCGACCGGGATACGTCCGGGCTGCTGATTATCGCCAAGAAGCGCAGCGCGCTGGTCGAGTTGCACCGGATGCTGCGCGAGGCGGAGCTGGAGAAAACCTACGTCGCGGTAGCGGCCGGGCGCTGGCGCGGCGGAACGAAGGAATTGCGCGAGTCGCTGCACAAACACGTTACCACGAGCGGCGAGCGCAGGGTAAGCGTGCGGGCAGATGGCCGACCGGCCGCGACGCGCGTCCGTCCGCTGGCGCTGAGTGCGGAGCTGAGCCTGCTCGAGCTGCGCCTGCTTACCGGGCGCACGCACCAGATCCGAGTTCACTTGGCGCATGCCGGTCATCCCGTACTGGGGGACGACAAGTACGGAGACTTCGCGCTTAACCGGGTACTGGCCAAGCAGGGCGTGAGTCGCCTGATGCTGCACGCGCGCAGTCTGGTACTGCGCCATCCCGCGAGCGGCGGCGTACTGAGACTGGAGGCTCCGTTGCCGCCGGACATGCGCAAATTCGTCCAACTGAGGTTTGCGGGCCATGGCGGCGGCTGAGCTGCGCTATGCGCTGCTCGTGTTCGATTGGGACGGCACTCTGATCGACTCGGCCGGCACCATCGCGGAGTGCATCCAGGCGGCGAGCCGCGATATGGGTCTGCCGGTGCCGGATCACGAACGGGCGAGCCACGTGATTGGCCTGGGGCTGCGAGACTCGCTGCGGCACGCGGTCCCGGATCTGCCGCGCGAGCGCTACCTCGACTTTGCCGAACTGTACCGACGCTATTTCCTGGCGCGCGAGAGCGCGATGTCGCTCTTCGCCGGAGTGCCGCAGCTCCTGTCCGAGCTTGCACGGCGCGGACACACGCTGGCGGTGGCGACCGGCAAGAGCCGCGCCGGGCTCGACCGAGCGCTAGCGGCAAGCGGGCTCGGCGCGCATATCCGAGCCTCGCGCTGCGCGGACGAGACCAACCCCAAGCCGCATCCGGCGATGCTGCTCGAGCTGATGCAAGAGCTCGATGCGCAGCCTCACCGGGTACTGATGATCGGCGACACTTCGCACGACCTGGAGATGGCGCGCAACGCGGGCGTAGACGCCGTGGCGGTCACCTACGGCGCGCACCCTGAGCGCGCACTGCGCGCGCTCGAACCGCGCGCCTGCGTGTCGAGCGTGGAAGGCCTTGCGCGATGGCTGGCGCAGAACGGTTGATCTGCGATGCCGCGGCGCTGGCGGAAGCCGGCCACGGCGTGCGCTTCGAGGTCGAATACTTCGGCGAGAACGTTCCGGCATTCGTGGTGCGCTTCGCCGGCAAGGTGCGAGGCTACTTGAATCGCTGCAGCCACGTCGCTCTCGAGTTGGACTGGCGCGAGGGCGACTTCTTCGGCGCCGATGGATGCGATTTGATATGCTCGGCGCACGGGGCCGTATACGATCCTGCCGGCGGTGCGTGCCGGGGCGGGCCCTGCAACGGAGCGCCTCTCGTGGCATTGCGCGTCATGGAGCGCGACGGCCACATTTACTTTCTGGGATTCGCAGATGACTGACAACGGCGGGCAGTGGGAGCGCGGGCTGATCGAAAAGCTCGCAACGGCAGCGCTCAAGGAACAGCGGCGCTCACGCTTGTGGGGAATTTTCTTCAAGCTGCTGTTCTTCGTCTATCTGAGCGCCATGATCCTGCTGGCGGTAGACTGGCGGGACAAGTCCGGCGAGGTGTCCAGCGGCAGCCACACTGCGCTGGTGGAGCTGGACGGATTGATCGCGCCGGGCACGGATGCGAGCGCAGAGAAGATCAACGCTTCACTGCGCGCGGCGTTCAAGGACAGCAACACGAAGGGCGTCGTATTGCGCATCAACAGCCCGGGGGGCAGCCCGGTGCAGGCGCAGAACATCTATGACGAAATCCGGCGTCTGCGCCAGAAATATCCCCGTATTCCGCTGTACGCCGTGGTCGAAGACATCTGCGCTTCGGGGGGCTACTACGTGGCCGCGGCCGCGGATCGAATCTACGTCACGCGCTCGAGTATCGTCGGCTCGGTGGGCGTGCGCATGGACGGATTCGGACTCACCGGCCTGATGCAGAAGCTCGGCGTCGAGCGCCGCCTGCTGACTGCGGGCAAGAACAAGGGCTTCCTCGATCCGTTCCTGCCGGAGGATGAAAAGCAGAAGGAGTATGCCCAGGCGATGCTCGACCAGATCCACCGTCAGTTCATTGACGACGTGCGCCGGGGCCGAGGCAAGAGGCTGAAGGAAACGCCGGAAATCTTCAGCGGCCTGGTATGGACCGGGCAGCAGAGCCTCGAGCTTGGGCTGGCCGACGGCTACGGCACGTTGAATTCGGTCGCACGCGACGTGATCAAGTCGGAGAACGTCGTCGACTATACGCAGAAAGAGAATTTGGCGGAGAAATTCGCGCGCCGCTTCGGCGCGAGCGCCGCGAGCGCCCTCGCCGAATTCGCGGTGCGCGACGAGCCGGTGGTGCGCTGAGCTAGAGCTGATTGTCGGGCGTGGACGGGTGAATGTAGGCCCACCCTTCTGCTTCCCGGATCGCGATTTCGCCCATTCCGGATGGCACGATGCTGATGAAGTCGTACAAGTTGCCGCGCTCGACGTGCAACTCGCGCAGCGTGTTTGCGCATTGCGACAGCATGACGCCGTGGGCCTGCAGCTCCCTCAGTCGCTTCTCGAAGCCATTGTGCTTGACGTAGACGGCAAAGCCTTTGCTGTTTGCCAGCAGTTCGACCCGCAGCGTCTTGCCCTTGAAGCGCGGATCGTGAAGTAGGTTCTCGACGTTGTTCAGCGTTTTCTTGATGGTCGCTTCGTCGCCACCGTCTATGTGAAAGATCACACCGTATTCGGACTTGGTGGCGGCGGCGCCGTGGAACGACTGCCCAGCCGGGGCCGATGCGGCAAATCCAAGCGCGAGCGTCGCGGCGACCAAAAATCGTAGACTGCGTTTCATTTCTCCTCCGGTGCAGGATGTTGTCGGGAGCATGTACTTTGGGCGACTTTGACACGCGTTCGGCAATGCGGTCATTACAGTTCCTTGGGGATCGATATCACGGATTGATGCTGCGGCGCTGGGCGAGAAGCATGTATACGCTCGGGTGCCGGGCGAGCGAAGGCGGTTGTGCGCGCCACGCGGCGACCGATCGGGCCCGAATGTTTTCTTGCGACGACGTCAGGTTGGACGCGATGCAAAGTTGGGTTTCCGGGGAGCATGCACGAAGCAGCGATGACATCATTGCGTCGTTGCGGTATGGCGTTTCGATGAAGACTTGCGTCGCACCATCCTCTCTCGAGCGGCGTTCGAGTTCGCGAATCCTCGCCTCTCGCGCGTCCTTATTGCGTGGAAGATAACCCCAGAACGCAAAGCGCTGTCCTTCGAGACCCGACGCCATCAGCGCGAGCATGATCGAACTCGGTCCAATGAGAGGCACGACGCGGTAGCTTTCCCGGTGCGCAGCGGCGATCAGGGGTGCGCCGGGATCGGCGATCGCCGGGCATCCGGCTTCAGACAGCAGACCGAGCGCGCGCCCCTCGCGCAAAGGAGTCAGCAGCACGCGTACCGAATCGCTGCGAGTGTCCCCGTCCAGCACCTCGATACGCAGTTCGCGCAGCGCGCAGGGCATGCCGACCGCAGCCAGGAAGGTGCGCGCGCTCTTGGCGTTCTCGGCCACGAAATCGCGCAAACCGCGAACGATGCCCAGCGCGGACTCGGGCAGCGCATCGGCGGCCGAGCCCCCGAGCGGGGTCGGAATCGCGTATAGCGCAGGGCGCATCAACCGAGCACGGGCATGCCGGCCTGTGCCAGCATCGTGCACAGAGCGATCAGGGGCAGCCCGATGAGAGAAGTGGGATCCTCCGTCTCGATGCGTTCGATCAATGCGATGCCAAGCCCTTCCGATTTGGCGCTGCCGGCGCAATCGTAGGGTTGCTCGAGACGGAGATAATTCTCGATTTGTCGCTCGTCGAGAGCGCGAAACACGACGCGGCAGAGCACGATGTGGGAGCGCGCTTCTCCTGAGCGTGCATCGAGCAGGCTGACCGCGGTATGGAAGTCGGCCGCCTTGCCGCTCAGGCTACGCAGCTGACGCAGCGCATTGGCGTAGTTGCCGGGCTTGCCCAGACGCTGGTCGCCGAGCGCCGCAACCTGGTCCGATCCGATCACCAATGCCTCAGGAAAGCGGCGCGCGACTGCACGGGCCTTGTCCAGCGACAGGCGCCAGGCGGTCTCCTGCGGTCGCTCTCCAGCCAATGCCGTCTCGTCGGCGTCCGGGGCAGCCGACTCGAAGCGCAATGACAGGCGCTGCATCAGGGCACTCCGGTACACGGAGGTGGACGCTAGAACCAGTTCTCTGGATTGAGCCATGACTTTGTTTTGACAAGGTTTTTCATGGATGATATCATTTTCCGTTCATGCCGCACCGCCCTGTCATCGACGGATTCGAATTTGCTGCGTCGCGTTCTCGCCTGAGCGGCGTCTGGCCGATAGGAGATTTTGCCCGCCTTAGCCCGTTACTGTCGCCGAACGCGGGTGTGGTTGAATACTCGCTGGAAGGCATGCCCGACGCGCAGGACAGGCCGGCTTTGCACCTTAGAATCCATGGTTCGCTGCAACTCGGCTGTCAGCGCTGTCTCGCACCCCTCGAATTCCCGCTGCGAATCTACGCCGTGCTGGTGCTGGCGCATTCGCAGGCTGAAATCGATGTCCTGCCGGTAGAGGCGGAGGGCCCGGATTGGGTGGTAGCGAGCAAGGTAATGGAAGTGCACGAATTGCTCGAAGATGAGTTGTTGCTCGCGGTGCCTTACACGCCGTGTCACGAGCATTGCGCAGCGCAGACGCGAGCGGGCGCGGCAGCGCTCGCGTCGCCGTTCGCCAACTTGCGAGGCATGCTGGGAACGCGTACGACGAATGCGCGAGGCAAGCGCAATTGAACCCCCGGCAGCCTCTGGCTGCCGTAACCAAGCACTTGATCAAAGGAGCTTCACCATGGCAGTACAGCAGAACAAGAAGTCCCCGTCCAGGCGCGGAATGCGCCGAGCGCACGACTCCCTCGGGCAACCCACCGTCGCAGTCGAACCCACCAGCGGCGAGATGCATCTGCGTCATCACGTGAGCCCGACCGGATACTATCGGGGCAAGAAAGTCGTCGAGCAGAAAGGCGAGTAGGCGGCGCAAGCCGGGTCGTGCGCGCATTTATCGAGCGATCCCGCCGTGTGCTGGGCCGCGCCGATCACGCCGATCACGCATTAGGCGCCGGATGGACATTACAGTAGCGGTCGACTGCATGGGAGGGGACCACGGGCCCCACGTGACAGTACCTGCCGTGCTGGAGTTCCAGCGGAGGCATCAGGACGTCGACATGGTGCTGGTGGGATTGCGCGACGCGATCGAAGCCGAATTGTCCGCTCGCCGGGCCGCCACGAGTCCCCGGCTGCGGGTCCATCACGCGAGCGAGGTGGTGAGCATGGACGAGCCGCCGGCCGGAGCGCTGCGCTACAAGAAGGACTCGTCCATGCGCGTCGTCGCAGACTTGGTGAAGAAAGGCGAAGCACACGCCTGCGTGAGCGCCGGCAACACGGGCGCGCTGATGGCTATTTCGCGCTTCGTGCTCAAGACGCTGCCCGGCATAGACCGGCCCGCGCTGGCGACCATGGTGCCGAACATGCGCGGAACGCATACCTACATGCTGGACTTCGGCGCCAATGTGGATTGCAGCGCCGAACACCTGCTCCAGTTCGGCATCATGGGGGCGATGCTCGTGGCTGCGGTCGAGCACAACGACCGCCCTTCGGTAGGTCTGCTCAATATCGGCGCAGAGGATATCAAGGGCAACGACGCCGTTAAAGCGGCCGCAGAATTGCTGCGCGACAGCGGGCTCAATTTCTTCGGCAATGTGGAGGGGGACGACATCTACAAGGGGACGACCGATGTCGTGGTCTGTGACGGCTTTGTCGGTAACGTCGCGCTCAAGGCTTCGGAAGGCGTGGCGCGAATGATGGCGGCGGCGCTGCGGGAGGAATTCACGCGTAGTCCGTTTCGCCGGCTTGCCGCGCTCGCCGCGCTGCCGGTACTCGGAGCGTTCCGCCGCCGCATGGATCCGGGCCGCTACAACGGCGCGAGCCTGCTCGGCTTGCGCGGCGTCGTGATCAAGAGTCACGGATCGGCGGATGTCTTTGCTTTCGGACAGGCACTGTGGCGCGCAGTCGAAGAAGTGCGGAACAATGTCTTGCAACGCATTGCGCAGCGCATGGCTCAACTGCATCCGCCCGCTCAGCAGGAGCATCCTCAGGCGCCGGTCGCATGATCTGCTCCCGCATCATTGGGACCGGCAGCTTTCTGCCGCCCAGGATCGTGACCAACGACGAGTTCACCGCACGCCTGGACACGAGCGACGCGTGGATCCGCGAACGTACCGGAATCGTACAGCGACACATTGCCGACGAGTCCCAGGGATCAAGCGATTTGGCGCTCGAGGCGAGCCGCCGCGCGCTGCAAGCCGCAGGCGTCGGTGCGGGCGAGATCGAGCTGATTGTGCTGGCCACGTCGACACCCGATTTCGTGTTTCCGAGCACGGCATGCCTGCTACAGGCCAAACTCGGAATCAAGGGCTGCGCGGCGTTCGACGTGCAGGCGGTATGCAGCGGTTTTGTCTACGCCCTGGCGAGCGCCGACCAATTTATCCGGGGCGGGATGTACAAGCGCGCGCTGGTGGTGGGGGCCGAGGTGTTTTCACGCATTCTCGACTGGAACGATCGCGGAACGTGCGTGCTGTTCGGCGACGGTGCGGGCGCCGTGGTGCTCGAAGCCGCAGAGCACCCCGGTGTACACGCCGCGGTGCTGCATGCCGATGGCAGCCAGGCAGGGATGCTGTCGGTTCCGGGCAACATTTGCGGTGGCCGAATCGTCGGCTCGCCTTTCCTGCAGATGAACGGCCAGGGTGTGTTCAAGTATGCGGTCAAGGTGCTCGATGAAGTTGCGCGCGAGACAATGGCTGCGGCGCGAATGGATCTCTCGCAGATCGACTGGCTGATCCCTCATCAGGCTAACGTGCGGATTCTCCAGGCGACGGCGAGGAAGCTCGGCTTGCCGCAAGAGCGCTTGGTCGTCACTGTAGATCACCACGGCAACACATCGGCCGCCTCAATACCTTTGGCACTGGACGAGTGGGTGCGTGCGGACAAGATCCGTGCCGGACACCGGGTACTGATGCAGGGCGTCGGTGGCGGGTTCACGTGGGGCGCTGCACTGGTGACGATGTAAGGGGTGAGAAAGAATGACATTGGCGATGGTGTTTCCAGGGCAGGGCTCGCAATCGGTGGGGATGCTGAAAGCCTACGCCGGCCTGCCTGGCGTGGCCGAAGTGCTGGCGGAGGCGGAGAGGGTACTGGGCGGGGAATTCGTTCAATTGCTGGACGAGGGTCCGACCGAGGCCCTCAATATGACGCTCAATACGCAGCCGGCGATGGTGACCGCGGGCTATGCGGCTTACCGCGCTTGGCGCGCCCTCGGTGGTCCGCAACCCGACATGGTGGCCGGCCACAGCCTGGGGGAATATACGGCGTTGATAGCGGCCGGTGCGATTAGTTTTGCGCAATGCCTGCCTCTGGTGCGATTCCGCGCACAGGCGATGCAAGAGGCGGTGCCGGAAGGCAAGGGTGCGATGGCTGCGATCCTGAACCTGGATGATCAGAGCGTCCAGGCCGCATGCGAGGAGGCGGCGCAAGGCGAGACGGTGCAGGCGGTCAATTTCAATGCGCCTGGCCAGGTGGTGATCGCCGGACACAAGGCCGCGGTGGCGCGCGCAATGGAGGCCTGTAAGGCGAAGGGCGCGAAGCGCGCGCTTCCACTACCGGTGAGCGCTCCGTTTCACTCAAGCCTGATGCAGCCGGCCGCAGCGCGGCTCAGGGATTACCTTGAACGGGTCGAAATCGTTGCGCCGGCCGTGCAGCTGATCAACAACGTCGATGTGGCGACGCCGAGCGATCCCGCGAAGATCAAGGACGCACTCGTGCGCCAGGCGGCGTCGCCGGTTCGCTGGGTCGAGACGATCCGTTGGATGTCGCAAAGCGGCGTGACGCATGTGATCGAGTGTGGCCCCGGTAAGATCCTCGCCGGGTTGGTCAAGCGGATCGCTCCGGGGCTGCAGGGCATAGCGTTGTCCGATCGCGCCGCGCTGGAGCAGGCGCTGGCCGCATTCAAGGAGGCCTGAGCATGCTGAGCGGCAAAATCGCTTTGGTCACGGGTGCCTCGCGCGGGATAGGGCGTGCGATCGCGTTGAAACTCGCTGCGGACGGCGCCATGGTCATCGGAACCGCCACCAGCGATGCTGGGGCGCAGGGCATCTGCGAGGCTCTGGCACAGGCGGGCACGAAAGGCACGGGGCGGGTGCTGAACGTGCGCGACGCGGCCCAATGTGACGCACTGGTGACGGCGATCCAGAAGGAGTTCGGCGATATTCTTCTGCTGGTCAACAGCGCCGCCGTCGTACGCGACAACCTTGCGCTGCGAATGAAAGACGCCGAATGGGACGAAGTGATCGAAACCGACCTGCGCGCGGTATTCAGGCTTTCGCGCGCGGTGATGCGCGGCATGATGAAGGCGCGCTGGGGACGAATCGTGAATATCACCTCGGTTGTCGGGGCAGCCGGGAATCCTGGCCAGGCCAACTACGCCGCGGCGAAAGCCGGGGTCGTCGGGATGACGAAGTCGCTGGCCCGCGAGCTTGGTGGCCGCAATATCACAGTAAACTGTGTCGCCCCCGGTTTCATTGATACCGACATGACGCGTACGCTGTCCGAACAGCAGCGAGCAGCGCTTCTGACCCAAATTCCGCTTGGACGACTGGGGCAGGCCAGCGATATCGCGGGCGCGGTTGCCTTTCTGGCGTCCCCGGCGGGGGACTACGTGACCGGAACCGTGCTGCACGTGAACGGCGGCATGTATATGTAGCAAAAGCGCTTTCTGTGCGCCGGCGAAAGCGGACGTTTTGGTAGAATACGGGCCCTCTTGGCCTCAAAGGGAAGGAACCATATGGAAAACATCGAACAACGTGTGAAGAAGATCATCGCCGAGCAGCTCGGCGTCAATGAGGCCGAAATCAAGAACGAGTCTTCGTTCGTGGACGATCTGGGCGCGGATTCGCTGGACACCGTTGAGCTCGTCATGGCGCTCGAGGAGGAATTCGAGACCGAGATACCGGACGAAGAGGCCGAGAAGATCACCACGGTGCAACAAGCCGTGGACTACATCAAGGGCCACCAGAAGTCCTGAGCACTTCCGGACTCGAAGGGGTCCAGGGGACTTTGCCCCCGGGAACCCCTGAAGGAGCGAAGTTGTCCCGTCGCAGAGTCGTCGTCACCGGACTCGGCATTGTGTCGCCAGTGGGCATCACGGTTCCCGAGGCGTGGGAAAACGTGCTGGCCGGCAAGTCCGGCATTACGCGCATCACCCGCTTCGATCCGGCGCGTCTGTCGAGCCAAATCGCCGGGGAGGTCAAGGGCTTCGACATCGGGCAGTACTTATCGCCGAAAGAAGCGCGCCGGATGGATACCTTCATCCATTACGGCATGGCCGCGGGGCTGCAGGCGTGGCGCGACGCCGGAGTGAACATTTCCGGCGAGAACGCTGAGCGCGCCGGGGTAAATTTCGGGTCTGGTATTGGCGGGCTGCCTTTGATAGAGGCGACGCACGATGAACTGCTGAAGAACGGCCCGCGGCGAATCTCGCCCTTCTTCATACCGGGCACGATCATCAACATGATCGCCGGCAATTTGTCGATCATGCTGGGACTCAAGGGGCCGAACCTGGCAATCGTCACTGCATGCACGACTTCTACGCACTGCATCGGAGAGGCTGCAAAGTCGATCCGTTACGGCGACGCGGATATCATGGTCGCGGGCGGCGCGGAAGCTACGGTCAGCGAGCTCGCGATGGGAGGTTTCGCCTCGGCGCGCGCCTTGTCCACGCGCAACGATGATCCGACGGGCGCCAGCCGGCCGTGGGACCGGGACCGCGACGGGTTCGTGCTTGGTGAAGGCGCGGGCGCCGTGGTGCTGGAGGAATTCGAGCACGCGCGGGCACGCGGCGCGCGCGTCTACTGCGAGGTCGTCGGGTACGGGGTATCCGCCGATGCGTTTCACATGACCGCACCGAGCGAGGACGGCGATGGAGCCTATCGCTGCATGCGAAATGCCCTCAAAGACGCCGGCCTGGCGCCCGACGAGGTCGATTACATCAACGCGCACGGCACTTCAACCCCGCTTGGAGACGTAGCGGAAACGATTGCGGTGAAGCGACTGCTCGGCGATCACGCGAAGCGGGTGGCTGTGAATTCCACAAAGTCGATGACTGGGCATCTGCTCGGAGCGGCGGGTGGCGTGGAGGCAGTGTTCACGATTCTATCGACGCAGCATCAGGTGTCCCCGCCGACGATCAATCTGCAGAACCCCGATCCCCAGTGCGATCTGGACTACGTTGCGAACGCGGCCCGTGACATGCAGGTGCGCGTTGCCATGTCCAACTCGTTCGGGTTCGGCGGCACCAACGGTTCACTGGTTTTCGCCCGGATTTGAGCGGCGAGCAGGCTCTTCGCATTCAGCTTTCGCCCTCGCGCGGCCTGGCCGCGACAATTGGCGTAATGCATGGGGGCGCAGGCTTATGCGCGGGCGTGCTCGTGCCCGGCGTGATGGGAGTCTGCCTCGGACTGCTCATCGCCGGCCTCGGCTTCACTGCGGCCTGGGATCGAGCGCTCCTTCGCAGCCGGCGATCGGTGAGGGGGCTGGAGACCCGGGGCGGAGACAGCGTGGTGCTGGAACTGGCCGACGGCGAGCGACTTCGGTTGCGCATCTCCCCGCGGCGCTTCGTCAGTCGACTCGTAGTGATACTTCCCGCGATTCCTACGGTGCACCGCACCATCGTCGTCACGCGCGACATGCTGGGCCCGGAATCTTTCAGGGCGCTGCGCCTGTGGGCGCTATGGGGGCGGGTTCCGGGCATCGAATCCGCGCGGCCCTTGACATAAACCCACAGAATCGAAAGAACCATTTTCCAAGGCGATTGTCTGTGAAACAGTGCTGTCGTAAGTTGCGGGCGGGTCGGGACGGCGTGATGGCGAGGCCTGCGCGCACGATGGGAACCTGCGATGGCTGACCGCGACATAGACAGTCAGCTGGTAGCGCGGGCCCAGCGTGGCGACAAGCGCGCGTTCGAACTGCTGGTGGAAAAATACCAGCGCAAGCTGGCGCGTTTGTTGTCGCGGTTTGTGCGCGATGCGGCGGAAGTAGAGGACGTGACGCAGGAGGCGTTCATCAAGGCGTACAGGGCGCTGCCGGGATTTCGCGGAGACAGCGCATTTTATACGTGGCTTTATCGAATAGGGATCAACACCGCCAAGAACTACCTCATCGCGCTGAGGCGGCGGGCGCCGACTTCGACCGAGGTGGGGGCCGAGGAGGCGGAAGGGTACGACAATGCGGAACAGTTACGCGATATCGATACGCCCGAAAGTCTGCTGCTGTCGAAGGAAATTGCACAGACGATGAACGCGACAATCGAGGATTTGCCCGAGGAACTGCGCACGGCAATTCAGCTGCGCGAGATCGAGGGCATGAGTTACGAAGACATCGCGCAAATCATGAATTGCCCGATCGGTACCGTGCGGTCGCGCATCTTTCGAGCGCGGGAAGCGATCGCCGAAAAGCTTCGGCCTTTGCTAGACACGGCCAATGACAAGAGGTGGTAGGGCATGAAAGCGAACATCTCGATGCTGATGGATGGCGAACTGGGCGAACGCGAATTTGACGAGGCGCTGGCTGCACTCGGACGGGGGGACGAGGCCAGACGCGCGTGGTGCACTTACCATCTGATCCGGGATGCCCTGCACGGTGAAGACGTGCTGGCGATTGATTTGGCGGACGGCGTTGCGGCGCGCCTTGCTCAAGAACCGGTCGTCCTAGCGCCGCGGCGCATTACGCAGATCGTGGAGCGCAGGCGCTGGATGGCGTTGTCCGCGGCTGCAAGCTTCACCGCAGTCGCGCTGGTGGGGTGGCTCGCTTTGGCGCCACACCCCGCCCCCGAGGCCGGTCCTGTGGCGGCGGCGACGATCAATACACCGCAGACGCCCGCCGTGCCCGCGGCGCCGGCCAAGGTTCAGGTGGCGGTGCGCGTGCCCTTGCCGAGCGCAACCGACGACTTTTTGCTTGCGCATCAGGGCTACTCGCCGCGCCTGAAGCTGCAAGGCGTGGCACCGTATATCCGCACCGTATCGGATGAAGCCGTCGAAAGCGACACCCGATGACAAGAAGCTCGCCCAGGGCAGTGCTGCTGGCACGAACGATATGCATTGTGGCGGCAACGTGGGCGGGCATTGCGCAAGCGCAGCAGGCGGGGCCTGGCGACGCGGTGCACTGGCTGAGCAGGATTAATCAGGCGACCCGGAATCTTTCCTACATCGGGACGTTCGTTTACCAGCAGGGCGGTCACAGCGAGACGTCGCGAATCGTCCGGCACGTAGGCGCGCATGGAAGCATTGAGAAACTAGAGGCTCTGGACGGTGCGCCACGCGAGGTCCTGCGTACCGAGGATGAGGTGAAGTGCTACCTTCCCGAACGGCGCACGGTGATGATCGATCGGCGCGGCAACAGACGCGCGTTCCCTGCCTTGCTCCCGGCGCAGATCGACGCGCTCGAGCAGAATTACATCATCACCATGGGGGAGATCGCCAGGGTTGCGGGTTACGAATGCCAGGCGATCCTGCTGACACCGAAGGATGATCTGCGCTACGGCTACAAGCTGTGGGCCGATGTCGCAACCGGAATGCTGCTGAAGGCGGTTACCTTGGACGAGAACGGCAGTGCGCTGGAACAGTTCACGTTCACCCAACTGGCAATCGGACCGGTGCCGCTGAGCAAGGTTCGCTCGCCACAAACCCCTCCTAGCTGGCATGTCGAAGACGCGGATGTGACGCCCGTCGACCTGCAGGCGACCGGTTGGAGCGTTTCGCCCGATCTTCCGGGATTCAAGAGGATCACCGAAGTGAAGCGCAGGATCCGCGAATCGAGGCAAGTCGATCAGGTGGTGTATTCCGACGGCCTGGCGGCAGTCTCAGTTTTTATCGAACTACCTCCGAGGGTCGGCAAGCGGCAGCGCATGGGACTGTCCAGCCTGGGCGCGATCAACATCTATACACGCGAGGTGGCGGACCATGTTGTCACGGTGCTCGGTGAAGCGCCTGAAATAAGTGTGCGGCGGATTGCCGACACCGTGCAGTTCAACCCTCCGCATTGAAGTCCATAGGAATCGACATGCGAATACAGAAGCTGATTGCGTCAGCGTGCCTGCTCGGCCTGGTGGGGCACGCCGCTGCGCAGACGCGCGAGTTGCCGGATTTCACGCGGTTGGTCGAGGAGCAGGGGCCGGCGGTGGTCAATATCAGCACCAAGCAGGCGGTCAAGCGCAGGGCGCTGCCTCAGATCCCCGGTATTGGGGACGAAGAGCTGCAGGAGTTCTTTCGCCGCTTCATGCCGAAACAGCCGATCCCCGAGCCGCGCTCCGAAAGCCGTTCGCTCGGGTCGGGCTTCATCATCAGTCCGGACGGATACATCCTCACTAACGCGCACGTCATAGAGGATGCCGACGAGGTTGACGTCCGGTTCACCGACAAGCGCGAGCTTCAAGCCAAGATCATCGGTGCTGATCGCCGCACAGACGTCGCCCTCATCAAGGTCGAGGCGCATGGACTGCCGGTGGTCAAGTTCGGCGATCCGTCGCGACTCAAGGTGGGCGAATGGGTCGTGGCGATCGGTTCTCCGTTCGGATTCGAAAACACCGTGACCGCTGGCATTGTATCGGCCAAGGGACGTTCCTTACCGGAGGAAAGTCTCGTGCCGTTCATTCAGACCGACGTTGCCATTAACCCGGGCAATTCGGGCGGCCCGTTGTTCAATATGCGCGGTGAGGTCGTCGGCATCAATTCGCAGATCTACAGCCGCACCGGCGGATTCATGGGCCTGTCGTTCGCCATTCCGATCGACGTAGCGGTCGATGTCCAGGAGCAGCTCAGACAGAATGGCAGAGTGTCGCGCGGGCGCATCGGTGTGGTGATCCAGGAGGTCACCAGGGATCTCGCGACGTCCTTCGGTCTGGATCGGCCGCGCGGCGCTCTGGTGAACACGGTGGAAGATCGGAGCCCGGCAGCGCGTGCAGGAATTCAGCCGAGCGACATCATTCTTGCGTTCGGCAACAAGCCGGTGGAGTCATCCATCGATCTGCCGCGTATCGTCGGATCAACGCACCCGGGTTCTCGAGTGCAGGTGGAGATATGGCGCAATGGTGCCTTACGAACAGCGAATATCACGGTCGGAGAGCTGCGGGAGCAAAAACTCGCCGCGCTCGAAGCGCCTCCGGAGCAGAAACCGACGGATGTCACGCCGAATCGCCTCGGCATTGTGGTGAGCGAGCTTACGCAGCAGCAGCGCAAAGAACTGAATTTGGCTCACGGCCTAGTTGTCACGGACGTGGGCCCCGGAGCGCGGGCAGATTTGCGGCGCGGCGACGTGCTACTGATGCTTGTGCAGAATGGCCGCCAAACCGAGCTGAAATCTGCGCAGCAGCTTAACAAGCTGCTAGGGGACCTGGAAAAGGGCGCGGTATTTACGCTCCAGGTGCGGCGCGGTGAGAGTACGGCATTCGTCACCGTCTCCGGGCTCGCAGACGAAGGTTGATCAGTGGCGCGCCTGACCCTCTACGGGCGCAGGTACTGCCATCTTTGCGAAGACATGCTGCGTGCGCTAGAGGTCCTTCAAGACGAGCTTCAGTTCACGGTCCAGACGGTCGATGTCGACGCGGACCCTTTACTCGAAGCACGTTTCGGAGAGCGAGTGCCCGTGCTCGTCGATCCCGACGAGCGCGAGATCTGCCACTATTTTCTCGACCTGACGGCACTGACAGACCGCCTTGCGGTAAAATGACTGTCGTTTCCCACAAGGGTGCCGCGTGCACCCTTTTTCGTGATGACGCAGAGCCAAATCCGCAATTTCTCGATCATTGCGCATATCGACCACGGTAAGTCGACGCTCGCTGATCGCTTCATCCAGATGTGCGGCGGCCTTTCCGACCGGGAAATGGCGGAGCAAGTGCTGGATTCGATGGCGCTCGAGCGCGAACGCGGAATCACCATCAAGGCTCAGACGGCGGCGCTCCGGTTTCAGGCAAAGAACGGCGAGACGTACTTTCTCAATTTGATCGATACCCCGGGGCACGTCGACTTTTCCTACGAAGTAAGCCGTTCGCTGTCCGCGTGTGAAGGCGCCGTACTGGTGGTAGATGCCTCGCAAGGAGTTGAGGCCCAGACAGTGGCCAACTGTTATACCGCGATAGAACTGGGCGTCGAGGTCATTCCGGTGCTGAACAAGATCGACCTCCCATCGGCTGAGCCGGAGCGAGCGATCCAGGAGATCGAAGACATAATCGGAATCGACGCACATGACGCGATCCGCGCCAGCGCCAAGACCGGAGAGCGCGTTACCGATATTCTGGAGGCGGTCATCGCGCGAGTGCCGGCGCCGCGAGGTATCGAAGACGCACCGCTTAAGGCGCTTGTAGTGGATTCATGGTTCGACAATTACGTCGGAGTGGTCATGCTGGTGCGCGTCGTCGATGGCCGCCTGCGGACCAAGGAAAAGGTCAAGTTGATGAGCACGGGCGGGTCGCACCTGTGCGAACAGGTCGGCGTATTCACCCCGAAGGCGCAGGTGCGGGATGAACTGTCTGCTGGGGAAGTCGGCTTTGTTGTTGCCGGAATCAAGGAGCTGCGCTCCGCGAAAGTGGGCGATACGCTGACGCACGCGGACAAGCCCACCCGCGAGCCCTTGCCCGGATTCAAGGAGATCAAGCCGCAGGTATTCGCCGGCCTGTACCCCGTCGAATCGAACCAGTACGAGGCCTTGCGCGACGCGCTCGAAAAGTTGCACCTGAACGACGCGTCGTTCCACTATGAGCCGGAAGTGTCGCAGGCGCTCGGATTCGGGTATCGCTGCGGATTTCTTGGACTGCTGCACATGGATATCGTGCAGGAGCGCCTGGAACGCGAATACGGCATGCATCTGATCACCACGGCGCCCTCGGTGATCTACGAAGTGTTGATGAGCGACGGATCGGTAGTGCAGGTTTCGAACCCGGCCAAGTTGCCGGACCCGGACAAGATCACGGAGATTCGAGAGCCCGTGATCTCGACGACGATCTTTGTGCCCCAAGAATACGTCGGTGCCGTAATGACGCTGTGCACGCAAAAGCGCGGCGTTCAGACCAACATGCACTATTCGCCCAGCCACGTGGTGCTTTCTTACGACCTTCCCTTGAACGAGGTGGTCCTCGATTTTTTCGATCGCCTGAAATCGCTTACGCGGGGCTACGGCTCGCTCGACTACGACTTCAAGAGGTACAGTCCGGCGGACATGGTTCGTCTCGACGTGCTGGTAAATGGCGAGCGAGTCGATGCACTCTCCAGCATGATTCACCGCTCCAACGCGCAGGCCCGCGGACGGGATCTGGTAACGCGGCTGCGAGGTCTGATTCCGCGACAGATGTTCGATGTCGCGATCCAGGCGGCGATCGGGTCGCATATCGTCGCGCGCGAAAGCGTAAAGGCATTGCGCAAGAACGTTCTTGCCAAGTGTTACGGCGGAGACATTACGCGCAAGAAGAAGCTGCTCGAAAAACAGAAAGAGGGTAAAAAGAGAATGAAGCAGGTTGGTGCCGTTGAAATTCCGCAGGAGGCGTTCCTGGCGGTTCTGCAGATGAACGATAAATGAGTTTCGCGCTGTTCCTGCTGATATTGCTGGTAGTTACCGGCGCTGTGTGGCTGCTGGAAATGATCTGGCTGCGCAAGCGCCGCACGGCGCAGGCGCAACAACCTTGGTGGGTCGAGTATTCCGTCAGCTTTTTCCCGGTCATCGTAGTCGTTTTCATGCTTCGCTCGTTCGTCGTCGAACCCTTCAAGATCCCTTCCGGATCGATGATCCCCACGCTTCAGGTGGGGGACTTCATCCTGGTGAATAAGTTCGCCTACGGCATCCGGCTTCCGGTGCTGAACGTGAAGATCATCGCCATCGACAACCCGCACCGCGGCGACGTCATGGTGTTCCGTTATCCCGACGATCCCTCGTTGGACTACATCAAGCGCGTGGTAGGCCTTCCGGGCGACAAGATCGAATACCGCAATAAGCGCCTAACGATCAACGGTCACTTGGTGGCCGAGCGGCAAATCGACGATTACCTGTCCGAGGAGCGCATGCAGTTCTACAAGCGCTACGTCGAAGATCTCGGCGGCGTGAAGCATGAAATTCTGATCGACCAGAATACTCCGGACTATGTGCCGCAAGTGCGCACGTTCCCTTTCTCCAAGAATTGCAACTACAATAGCGACAGCTTGGTTTGCATCGTTCCGCCGGGACACTATTTCATGATGGGCGATAACAGGGACAATTCGAGCGACAGCAGGGTATGGGGATTTGTTCCCGATGCGAACATCATTGGCAAGGCTTTCTTCATCTGGCTCAATCTGAACGATCTGAGCCGGTTTGGTCCCTTACATTAATGCGCGTGGCGGGAGGGAAGATGCGTAACAGGCAACTGGGTCTCGGCCTCGGCGGCCTCATTTTCGGGTCGGTCGTCCTGATCTTCGTGGTCCTGCTCGGACTGAAGGTGGGACCAAAGTACATGGAATACTTCACCATCAAAGAGGCGATCACCGCGATCGCCAATTCGGGTGAAACCTCGCCGGCCGAGATTCGCAAGTCATTCGATTTGCGGCAGGCGATCGACGACATGCCGTCGCTCAAGCCAAGCGACCTCATAATCTCGAGAGATAGCGGCCAGGTCGTTATCTCCTTCGCCTACCGCAAG
>JBOIFB010000008.1:0-25693 GCA_050741415.1 Burkholderiales bacterium
ACAGAGCCAGAACGGCAGGTAGCGCTGCAGCAGGGGCGGGCCGCTGCGGTAGAAGCGCTCGGCCTCCTGCGCAAGCGGGAACCCGGCGTGCTGCGAGGACGGGAAGCGCCCGGCGCGGGAGATCCAGCCGGCGCCGCCGTGGATGCGCGCCGCGGCCTGCACGAACAGCTGCACCAGCGCGGGGTGCGTGCCCTCGCGCGCGAGCAAAGAGGTGGTGGTGGCGATCAACGGCACGTCGCGCGGCGGCACGTCGCGCGCGAGGTCCACCACCCCGCGCGGCAGCAGCACCGGGCTGAGGAAAGGAAAGCGGCGCGCGTAGGCCTCGGCCTGCGGGAACTCGAGCAGACTCACGCCGGGGGTCTGCAGCAGCATCTGCACGATCGGCGACTCGGGCGCCGAGACGAATGCGAGCGCGTCGATCTCGCCGCCGAGCAGCGCCACCACCGCGGGGGTCAGCTCGAGATAGCTCGCGCGCATCGTGTCGCGCTCGATCCCGTTCGCTTCCAGCAGCTTGCGCATCAGGCCCGGGGTGCCGCTGCCGCGCGCGCCGAAGTTGACGCGCAGGCTGCGCAGCGCGGCCAGGTCCGCGAGCGGCGTCTGGCCGCGGTAGAAAATCCACAGCGGCTCGTAGAACAGGCTGCCGAGCGACTCGAGCGGCACGCCGCCGTGCTGCTCGTCGACCACGCGCGCGGCGTCGCTCGAGCCGCCCTGGACGAAGCCGAGATCGACCTCGCGCTTCGGGTCGCGCAGCGCGCGCAGGTTGTCGAGCGAGCCTCGGGTCGGCTGCAGCACGACCTGGATGCCGTAGCGTGCGAGCTCGGCGGCGTATTGCGTGCCGAACTGCGCGTACGCGCTCTGCTCCGGGCCGGTGGCAAGCACCACGCGCTTGGGCGGCGCGGGCTTGAGCACCAGATAGGCCGCGGCGAGCAGCACCAGGGTCAGCAGCAGCAGCGGCCCGGCGGTGGCGAGCAGGTCGCGGAACGAGATGAGCGTGTCGCGCAGGATGCGGGGCATGGCGGCGCCGAGAGCCTACACCAGCGCGACCACGAGCGCCGCGACGGTGGCGAACGCGACGCCCGCTGCGAGCAGTGCGAGCAGGGGGTCTTCGTTCAGCCGCCGGCGCGACGGCAGCGGCGCGCCGTCCGCGCTGCGCCCGCCGGCGGCGAGCGCCGCAATGTGCTCCAGCCCTGCGCTCGATTCGAACCGGCGCGACAGCGGCAGCCGACCCGGAGCGGGTGCAAAGGCGACGGTGTTGTCGAGCTCGAAATCCAGCGCGGTCGCGGGCGCGGCCGCTGCCGCAAGCCCGGGCTGCGCCAGGCAGGCACGCAAGTCGGCGGCCAGGTCTGCCGCGCCCTGGTAGCGCCGGGCAGGATCCTTCTCCAGCGCGCGCGCGACGATCAGGTCGAGCATCGGCGGCAGTGCGCGGTTCAGGTCGCTGGGCGGCGCGGGCGTCGCGCCCGCGATCTGCAGCATGTACTGCTGCACGTCGGGTGCGGAGAACGGCGGCGCGCCCGTCGCCAGCTCGTAGAGCATGACGCCGAGCGAGAACACGTCGGAGCGGCCGTCGATCGGAGCGCCGCTGACCTGCTCGGGCGACATGTACTTGGGCGAGCCGAGCACGGCGCCGACCTGGGTCTCGATGTCCGAGGCGCGCATGCGCGCGACGCCGAAGTCCATCACCTTGGCGCGCCGCTCGCCCACGATCATGATGTTGCCCGGCTTGACGTCGCGATGCACCACGCCGCGCTCGTGCGCGAAAGCGAGCCCGTCGGCGACCTGCGCCAGGATCTCGAGCACGAACGGCAGCTCGAGCCGGCCGGCCTTCATCATGCCGCGCAGCTCGACGCCCTCGAGCAGCTCCATCGCCATATAGGCCATGTCGCCCTCGCGTCCGACGTCGTAGATCGTGATCAGATTCGGATGGTTCAATCCGCCCGCGGCCTTCGCTTCCTGGCGGAAGCGAGCCTCGTACTCGGCGCGCACCACGGGGTCGGAGGACAGGAGGATGGTTTTGATCGCCACGGTGCGATTGAGCATCGGGTCCTCGGCGCGGTACACGACGCCCATCGCGCCGCGGCCCAGCTCGCCGAGCACGCGGTAGCGCCCGATGTGTTCCGGCAGCGGCTCGCCCATGTCCTAGAACCCCAGCTTGCGTTTCATGTTGTCGAAATCACTCCTGATGTTCCTGCCCCAGTTCACCTCTTCCTTCGTCTCCTCCTTCCTGGGCTCGGACCTGATCTCCTTCCTCGCCTCCTTCCTGGGCTCCCTCTTGGGCTTTTTGTGCGGCGGCGAGGGCGGCGGCTTCGGCGCCGCGAACTCGTGCCGGATCGTAATCTGCTCGGCTGCGGCAAGGTTCACTTCGAGCTGCAGCGGCGCGAAGGCACCGTTGCGCACCTCGAGGGTGTGCGCTCCGGGAGCGACTTCGATCTGTGTCAGCGGCGGCGTCGGTCCCCTCATCTTGCCGTCGACGTAGACTTCGCCGCGCTGCTTGATTTCGAACTGCAGCAGCGCGGGTTTGACCGGCGGCGCGGGCGGCGGGCGCAGGGCGTGCGCGCCGGCGCCGAGCGCGACCAGCACGCTCGCGGCGGCGGCAAATAGCGTCATGCGCCAGCGGCGTTGCTCGCGTGCGGCGCCGCCCGAAGCCGTCGCGGCCTCGAGCGCTGCGCGATAGCGCGGCGAGGCGAGGACCGCGCCGGGTTCAGCCCGGGCGGCGAGCTCGAGCGCGCCGTCCAGGCCGTCGCCCTCGACGCAGGTGCCGAGCGCGGCGTCCTCGACGCCTCGGAGCGGCCCGTAGTCGATGCCGACGCGCAGCGGCAGTTCTCCCGCCGCCGCGCGGGCGCGCTCGGCGAGCACCATCGCCGCGGCGGGGCCCGCCAGCACCACCACCGCGAGCGCATCGGCGGCGTCGAGCACGATCCGCCCGGCGGCGGCGAGCGGCTGCAGCGCTACGCCGGTGAGCGCTTCGAGCTGGGTGCGCGGCGCGGTCTGCTCCTCGGCGCGCCTGTGCGCAAAATCCGCCATCCCCAGCGCCACCACGCTTGCCGCTACGGGCGCGGGCGCGCCGTCATTCTTCCGCGTCATGCGCCGATTATCTATCGGTCGAGCTCGGCGTAGTGGCGGAAAATGCCGGATTCGTTGAACGCGATGCGCCGCGGCGAGGCGAGGTAGGCCGCGATACGCGGGCGCGCCGCGACGCGCTCGTGCAGCGCCGCGGCCCAGGCGCGGTGACGCTCGAGCCCCGCCATCGCGCGCGGGAAGGCGTAGCGCAGCCCGGCGATCATCTGGAACAGCGACAAATGGACGTAGGTGAACCGTGCGCCGCGCCTGTGCTCGGCAAACGCGCCGAAATAGTCCAGGAACTTCGGCAACCGATTTATCCTGAAGTCCTCCGCACGGCGCTCGGCCTCGCGCTTTTGCTGCTCGTAGTACAGGCCGGCGCCGATCGGATGGTGCACGTCGTGCACCTCGACCACCCAGTCCGCGATGGTGAGCTGCAGTTGGTGCAGCCAGATCCGCCCCGCCTCAGCCTCCGGCGCCAGGCCGAGGCGCGAGCCGAGGTAAAGCAGGATGTTCGCGCTCTGCCCGACGAGCTGCCGGCCGGCGCGCAGGAAAGGCGGCGCGAACGGCGGCTGCGTCCCTTTCCCGTTCTCCATCAGGCGCATCATCTGCGCCATGCCGCGCGCCCGGCGCGCAACATCGACGTAATCCGCGCCCGCGTCCTCGAGCGCGAGGCGAACGAACTCGCCGCGGCCCTGGATCGACGGCCAGTAGAAAAGCTCGTAGCGCATACCGCGTCTCCGTCAGCGCGAAAGCGCGATCATAGTCGGCGCAACGATTGCGCGCTGGCGCGCACCACCCGCCCCGCGGACCACAGCAGCAGCGCCGCAAGCGCGAGTCCGGCCGCCAGATCCGGCCAGCCCGAGCTGGTGAGCCATACGCCGCCCGCGGCGACCAGAACCGCGAGGTTGGAAGCGATGTCGTTGCGCGCGCACTCCCACACCGAGCTCATGTTGACGTCCTCGGCGCGGTGCCGGTGCAGCAGCGCAAGGCAGGTGCCGTTGGCCGCGAGCGCGAGAACACTCATCGCGCCCATCGCCTGGGCCGACGGCAGCGCCGGGAACGCGGCACGCCAGGCGACCGCGCCCAGCACGAACAGGCCGGCGGCGAGGATCAGCGCGCCCTTGAACAGCGCGACCCGCGCCTTGGCCGATGCGCCTCGCGAAACGGCCCACAGGCTGAGCGCGTAGGTGAGCGCGTCGCCGAGATTGTCGAGGGAGTCGGCCATCAGCGCGGTGGAGCCCGCCAGCAGTCCGGCGCTCAGCACGGCAACGAACATCACGCCATTGATCGCGAGGACGATCCTGAGCGTCGTGCGCTGGCGCTCGCTTTGCAGCAGCGAGCAGGCAGCGGATTCGCAGCAATCAGCCATCTTCCGCATTGTAAAATAATATCCATGACATCTCGATATGACGATCTCTGCGCACTTCCCGTTTACCGGTTGCGCGATGCACTCGCTCGCGGCGAGCTCACTTCCGTCGCGCTGGTCGAGAGCCTGCTCGAGCGCATCGCGCGGGAGGATGGCAAGCTGCGCGCCTTCGTCTCGGTCTACGCCGAGGACGCGCGGGCGGCGGCGACCGCCGCCGACGCGGCGCGCGGCGCGGGGCACGCGGTCGGCCCGCTGCACGGCATCCCGGTGGCGGTGAAGGACATCGTGGACATCGAGGGACGCGTCACCACCGGCGGCTCCAAGGTGTGGCAAAAGCGCGTCTCGCCGCATACCGCGACGCTGGTGCGGCGCATGCTCGGCGCCGGCCTGATCGTGCTCGGCAAGACGCACTCGGTCGAGTTCGCCATGGGCAGCTTCGGCACCAATCGCCACATGGGAACGCCATGGAATCCGCGCGATCGTACGACGCACCGCGCCCCCGGCGGCTCGAGCTCGGGCACGGGCGTGGCGGTGGCGGCGGGCATGGCGCCGTGGGGCATCGGCACCGACACCGGCGGCTCGGTGCGCATTCCGTCGTCCTGGTGCGGGATCACGGGCCTGAAAACGACCATCGGCCGCGTCAGCTGCCAGGGCGTGCTGCCCCTCAGCACGACCCTCGACACGCCCGGCCCGATGGCGCGCTCGGTGGAGGATGCGGCGCTGCTCTACCACGTGCTGTCGGGGGATGACGCATTGCCGCGCCTCAAGGCGGGCGTGCGCGGGCTGCGCCTGGCGCGCATGCCGGCGGCCGAGCGCAAGGGCTGCGAACCCGGGGTGCTCGCCGCTTACGATGCCTCGCTCGAGCTGCTGGCGGCGCTCGGTGCGAGCATCGTAGAGGTTCGGCTGCCGCGCGGCTTCGCCGAGATGGGCTCGGTGGTCGGGCGCATCATCGGCGCCGAGGGCTATTCCTTCGTCGGCGAGCTGGTGGACGACCCGGCGCTGCCGGTAGACGACGACGTGCGCCCGCGCATCCAGCTCGGGCGCGGCATGAGCGCGAAAGACTACTTGCAGACGTTGCGCGAAAAAGACCGCATCCAGCGCGAGTTCGAGGCCGCGCTGGCCGAGGTCGACGCGCTCCTCACGCCGACCACCGCGACAGTCGCGCCGCCGGTCGCGTCCATCGACCAGGCGGGCACCGCCGCGGGTTTCACCCGGCCCTTCAACCTGATCGAGTGGTGCGCGCTTGCCCTGCCCAACGGTATGGGCGCGGGGGGCATGCCGACCTCGCTCCAGATCGCCTGCCGCGGCCGCGACGAGGCGACCGCGCTGCGCATCGGCTGGGCCTGCGAGCAGGCCGGGGCGCGCGGCTAGCGCTTGTGCGCGAGAAGCGCGCGGTAGATCTCGTCCTTGATGCGCAGGCGCTTCTTCTTCATTTCCTCGAATTCGGTGTCCTGGACCGGCTTGCCGTTTTTCTCGATCTGGACGATGGCGCCGTTCACCCTGTCGTAGTGGTCGCACAGATTGCCGAGCGCCGGGTCGCGCTGCCTGAGCTGATGCATCACGCCCGAGAATTCGGGGAACTCGTGGTCGAGGTCGTTCGGAAGAATCTGCATGGGAGCTCCTTCAGGCTGCCTTCTGCGCCTTGAGGCCCATCTCGTCGGCCACTTGCTGGCGCAGCAGGTACTTCTGGATCTTGCCCGTGATGGTCATCGGGTAGCCGTCGACGAACCTGACGTAACGCGGGACCTTGTAGTGCGCGATCTGGCCGCGGCAGAATTCGCGGATCTCGTCTTCGCTCGCGCTCACGCCGGGGCGCAGCACGACGCAGGCGCACAGCTCCTCGCCGTATTTGTCGTCGGGCACGCCGACGCACTGCACGTCCTGCACCTTGGGATGGCGGTAGAGAAACTCCTCGACCTCGCGCGGGTAGATGTTCTCGCCGCCGCGGATCACCATGTCCTTGGAGCGCCCGACGATGTTGCAGTAGCCCTCGGCGTCGATCGTGGCCAGGTCGCCGGTGTGCATCCAGCCCGCCGCGTCGATCGCCTCGCGCGTCTTGTCCTCGTCGCTCCAGTAGCCGAGCATCACCGAGTAGCCGCGCGTAAGCAGCTCGCCTTTCTCGCCGCGCGGCACGACGCGGCCCTCGGCGTCCACGATCTTGACCTCGACGTGGGGCTGGACGCGGCCCACGGTCGAGACGCGCCGCTCGAGCGGGTCGTCGACCGAGCTCTGGAAGCTGACCGGCGAGGTCTCGGTCATGCCGTAGGCGATCGTCACCTCGCGCATGTTCATCTTGTCTGCCACGCGCTTCATCACCTCGACCGGGCAGGGCGAGCCGGCCATGATCCCGGTGCGCAGGCTCGACAGGTCGTAGCGGGCGAAATCCGGGTGATCGAGCACGGCGATGAACATGGTCGGCACCCCGTGCAGCGCGGTGCAGCGCTCGGCCTGCACCGCCTCGAGCACGCTCTTCGGGTCGAATCCGCCTTCGGGATAGACCATGGTCGCGCCGTGCGTCAGGCAGGCCAGGTTGCCGAGCACCATGCCGAAGCAGTGGTACAGCGGCACCGGGATGCACAGCCGGTCCTGGTCGCTGAAGCGCATCGCCTGGCCGATGAACAAGCCGTTGTTGAGGATGTTGTGGTGCGTCAGCGTCGCGCCCTTGGGCGCGCCGGTGGTGCCCGAGGTGAACTGGATGTTGATCGGGTCGTCGAACTGGAGCGCTGCGCCGAGGGCCTCCAGCTGCTCGATCTCGGCGTCGCTCGCGTCCGCCAGCAGATCGTCGAAGTTGAGCATGCCGGGCGTTTTGTCCCTGCCCAGGCGGATGACGATCGACAGGCTCTTCAGGTCGGGCGCGACCGACTGCAGGATCTCGAGGTAGTTGCTGGTCTTGAATCCGGGCGAGAGGATCAGCGCCTTGCACTGCACCTTGTTGAGCGAATACTCGAGCTCCGATCTGCGGTAGGCGGGGTTGATGTTGACCAGGATCAGGCCCGCCTTGGCGGTCGCGAACTGCGTCAGCACCCATTCGGCGCAGTTTGGCGACCAGATCCCGATCCTCTCGCCCGGTGCGAGGCCCAGCCGCCGCAGCCCGCAGGCGAGGTTGTCGACCCGGAGCTTGAGCTCGGCCCAGGTCCAGCGCACGTCCTGGTGCCGCACCACCAGCGCTTCGCGCCGCGCGTGCTTTGCCGCCACCCGGTCAAAATGGGTTCCGATCGTATCGCCGATCAGCTGGGCAGGCGACGCGCCGTGCACGTAGCTCGGATTCAAATCCATCTCTTGGCCTCCTCTCGCCTTGGCACCCCCGCGCCGATGCTACTCTAGAATAAAGATCGGGGGCATCGACCGGAGTTCACCAATGGCTGACTTGTTCGAAAACCCGATGGGACTCATGGGCTTCGAGTTCGTCGAGTTCGCGTCGCCCGCGGCCGGCGCGCTCGAGCCCGTGTTGCGCAAGCTCGGTTTCGCCGAGGTCGCGCGGCACCGCTCGAAGGACGTCTCGCTCTACCGCCAGGGCGGGATCAACTTCGTCATCAACCGCGAGCCGCGCAGCATCGCGGCGTACTTCGCCGCCGAGCACGGCCCCTCGGCCTGCGGCCTGGCATTTCGCGTGCGCGACGCGCACAAGGCCTACGCCCGGGCGCTCGAGCGCGGCGCGCAGCCGATCGACGTGCCGACCGGACCGATGGAGCTGCGCCTGCCCGCCATCAAGGGCATCGGCGGCGCGCCGCTTTATTTGATCGACCGCTTCGAGGATGGCAAATCGATCTACGACATCGACTTCGAGTTCATCGCCGGGGCCGAGCGCCACCCGAAAGGGCACGGCCTGAAGCTGATCGACCACCTGACGCACAACGTCTACCGCGGGCGCATGGCGTATTGGGCCGAATTCTATGAGCGCGTCTTCAATTTCAGGGAGATGCGCTACTTCGACATCAAGGGCGAATACACGGGCCTCACCTCGCGCGCCATGACCGCGCCGGACGGCCTGATCAGGATTCCGCTCAACGAGGAGGCCTCGCAGAGCACCGGCCAGATCGAGGAGTTCCTGCTGAAGTACAACGGCGAGGGCATCCAGCACGTGGCGCTGCTGAGCGAGGACCTGCCCAAGACGGTCGACAGCCTGAGGCAGGCCGGCGTGGCGCTCATGACGCCGCCGCCGGCGACCTACTACGAGATGCTCGAGGAGCGCGTGCCGGGCCACGGCGAGAACGGCGCGCAGCTTCAGGCACGCGGCATCCTGCTCGACGGCAGCACCGAGGGCGGCAACAAGCGCTTGCTGCTGCAGATCTTCTCCGAGACGCTGCTCGGGCCGGTGTTCTTCGAGTTCATCCAGCGCAAGGGCGACGACGGCTTCGGCGAGGGCAACTTCAAGGCCCTGTTCGAGTCCATGGAGCGCGACCAGTTGCGCCGCGGCGTGTTGCAGGCCAAGGGTTGAGCGGCAACGTCAAATTCCTTAAAACCCCTTGCGCTGGAAGGCGCAGCGGTTCATATATGGCAAGCGGTCCGCAAAGGGCTGTGCGGTTTGGGGGCGGAGATGGGCAGCGACAGGATTTATCGGCGTACCGACGCGGGGCTGAAAGCCTGGGAAAGCAGCAATCCCGGCCTGTCGGCGGAATGCCGGCGCATCCTCGGCCTGGTCATCGACGACACCCACTCCGATTCGATCCGCGCCGGCCTGCTGCGCTACAGCGATGCGCAGATCGACAAATGGCTGGCGCAGCTCGAGTCCCTGCGTCTGCTCGAATCGTCGCCCGCCGCCGCCGATCGCGACCTCGATTTCACCGGCACGTTCAAGGTCTCCGACTTTCTGCGCAAGTCGGGCACGTCCTAGCGTCAGGCTTCGCGCAGGCAGTCCTGCAGCAGGTCCAGCGCCCGCCGGGCGAAGGTCCACATGTTCTCCTCGCGCGCGCCGTGCCCGGTCTCGAGCGTCACCACCGCTTCCAGCGGCCCGCTGACTGCGATGCACGCGTGCCCCGGCGCGTCGCCGTAGCGGTTGCCGCTCGGCCCGCTGGCGCCGGTTTCCGCCAGGCCCCAGGTGGCGCCGAGCTTGGCGCGGATGCGCCGCGCCATGAGCTGCGCGAAGGGCTCGCTCGCCGAGCGGATTCCCGCCATCTCCTCCCGGCCGATGCCGAGCAGGGCCTCGCGCCCCGCGGAGGTGTAGAGGATCAGGCCGCCGAGATAGTAGGCGGAGGCGCCCGCGACGGCGACCAGCGAAGCGTTGATCAGCCCGCCGGCGGAGGACTCCGCGACCGCCAGCGTTTGCTTGCGCGTCTTGAGCAATTCGCCGACGGTGCTGCCGAGAGAACTGAGCGACTGCATGCTGCGCCTTTGGAAAAGTTGTTCGGCTCGCGAAAAAAAGGTCTAGAGTAGCTGCAAGGCGGAGGAGGGAGAAGGGTAGATGAATGTACGCGACGAGAAGCTGGCCCGCTCGGCGTTCTGGTGCGGGATATTGAACGGAGACGCACGGCCCGCCGCGTCCGGTGCCGCGGTGCGCACCGTCAGGGGCGCATACACGGCGTCGCGCCCGCCCGAACCGAAGCGCGCGGGCGGATCGCCCAAGCCGCCATTGTGGCCGAGGCGCACGTGAGCAAGGAGGGCAAGGCCAAGGTCAAGACCAAGGCCAAGTCGACCGAGTCCGCGGGTGAATACTTCCGCAATTCGCGGCCCAAGTTCCTCGACTGGGAGCCGCCGACCGAGGAACAGCGCCTGCAGGAAGTGAGGGAGCGGCGCGAAGCCAAGCAACGCGAGCTGGACAAGGTCACCCGCCTGGAGAAGGAAAGGCAGGCAGCGAAGAAGGCCGCGCGCAAGTAGCGACGTGATGCAGCGCCGTGGTGCTGTTCGCCGCAGCGGTGCCGTAATCGGGATAGATGAAGCCGAGCAGCTGCAGCGCGAAACCCGCGCAGAAGCAGAACAGGCCGGCGCGGGTTGCGAGCGCGTTGCGCCAGTAGCGCCGCAGGTTGCGGGCGCGCTCCTCGGGTGCCGGCTCGGCCTGCGCCGCGATGCTGCGTCCGTCGTCGGTCACCTCGAGCGTCGGGAACCGGTGCAGCACGAGCAGCAGCGCGCCGGCGAAATTCAGCATCAGGCCGAGCAGAGTAAGAGTGTCCGCCATGTTGGGTCCTCTCGCGAAAGGCCGAAGTCTACAAGTACTCCGGCGGGAAGTCGCGACGGTAGCTGACGTTGCGCCCCGAGATCATGAAGACTCCGTCGCCGCGGTAGTGCAGCGTCGCGGGGTAGCGCGGCGATCTCGCCACATGCGCCTTCACGACCTCGAACACGAACAGGGAATGGCGCTTGATCAGGCTCGAGTCGACCAGTTTGCACTCGAAGCTGGCGTAGCACTCGGCGATCAACGGCGCGCCGACGTTATTCGCCGGCACGGCGGTGAGCCCGAACGCCTCGAACTTGTCCGGCTTCGGACCGTGGCTCGTCCCGATCCCGATCACTGTCTTCACCAGGTCCGCCGTTGGCAGGTTGATCACGCACGCCTTGCTCCGCCGCACCTGCTCGTGACTGCGGTTCTGATCCCAGATGAAGCACCCGACGAGCGACGGCTGCTCCATCATCACCAAGTGCCAGCCCATCGTCATGATGTCGCGCTCGCCCTTGTACGCCGAGCTGAGCAGCACCACCGGACCCGGCTCGAGGAAGCGCCGCACGTTCTCCACCGGAAAATCCGTCTTCCTATACGCTTTCATGCGCGCTATGCACCACAACCTCCTGCGACCTTCAAGTGCGTCGCGAAGCCGCCGCGCTTGACGACGATGCTGCCCTCAAAGGCGGCACCATCATCGCCGGTAGCGGTCTGCTTGAGATTCAATAAAACAGAAATTCCCTGCACACGAAAAGATTCCCGCCAGCGCCGCCCAACAACGTCAGCCTCCTTCGCTTCGTCAGTTCGAGTTCCTCGAAACTCCACCAGCGAGCCATCGATGTTCATCCAGAATCGACTAACCCAATCGCTCCGCAGCACGATTCCTCCAGCATCGGAGAAGTCGCACTGCGAACCTTCGATTTCGGGCTTCCCGCGTTCGATGTGTCCGACCACAAGTGTGCCGGGTGCGGCCCAAGCGGGCATCGCAAAGAACAAGAGTAGTAGCGCGCATAATTGATGCAACTCAGGATTCCTTCTCGTGGGTCCATCAGCGTGCCGTCGAGGTCCAGAAGGATGGCCGCCCCTTGCTGCATCGGTGTCCTTTAGCGCTGCGGCGCAAGCGCCGCCGACCAACGGGAGGGAACAAAAGCGCGTAGCGATTTTGCGGTCGCTCTCGCAGTCGCTTGTTAGGCGGCGGCCGGATTGAATGTCGGGCCCCGGCTCACTCCTGTCTGATGATGTCGACCGAGATCTCCACCGCTGGCGTCGTACCTCTATTCTCAAGCCAGTGCGTGGTGTTCCTATCCTCGGGCCAGCCCACTCCCGGCCCATACTCCTTAGCCACTCCATTTCGATGGTCAGTGATCGTTCCTTGCAGTATGTAGACCGTGCCCGGCCTGTCTTTATGGTTGTGAATCGGGCCGAAGACGCCTCCAGGCTCGATGGTCACCAAGCGCATTCGAAGTTGGCGCCCTGCCATACCCTCGATTTCTGGGCCAAGGTCAATCGCTGCAAGTAGCTTCACCGTAACACCTCTCGTCTCAGGTGCCGCCTGTCCGTCTTTCATCGATGTCTCCTTTCTGCACTTCCTGGCCGCCCAATTATCTGAAACGCAGATTGCCGCGCGAAAGCTGGTCGATCGAGGTGCAGCCCATCAGCTTCATTCCCCGCTCGATTTCCTCGCGCATGAGACCCAATGCGCGCTCGACACCCGCTTGACCGGCGGCGGCGAGAGGGAAGAGATAGAAGCGCCCGACGCCCACGGCTTTGGCGCCGAGCGAAAGAGCCTTCAGGACGTGGGTTCCGCGCTGGATTCCCCCATCCATGATCACATCCAGCCGGTCGCCGACCGCGTCCACGATCTCCGCCAGCTGATCGAACGCGGCGCGCGAACCGTCGAGCTGCCGGCCGCCGTGATTGGAGATGACGACGCCGGTGCAGCCGATCTCGGCCGCGCGCCTCGCGTCCGCCGCCGACATGATGCCCTTCAGACAGAACTGCCCGTCCCACAAGCGGACCATCTCCGCCACGTCATCCCAGTTCATTGAAGGATCCAGCATCTCGGTGAAGTAGCGCCCGATCGACATGGCCCCGGCGCTCATGTCGACGTGTTCGTCCAACTGGGGCAGGCTGAATTTTTCGTGCGTGAGGTAGTTCAAGCCCCACATCGGCTTGAGCGCAAATTGAAGCATTCCGCCCGGCGTGAGCCTGAAAGGAATCGAGAATCCGGTGCGCAGGTCCCGCTCGCGATTGCCTCCCGTGATGCTGTCTACGGTCAGCATCATGACGTCGACGCCGGCGCTTTTGGCGCGTTCAAGCATGGCGCGGTTGAGGCCGCGATCCTTGTGGAAGTAGAACTGATACACCTGCGGGGTGGAATACGTCTTGCGCAGTTCCTCCAGGCCGACGGTGCCGAGCGAGGAAACGCCGAACATCGTGCCGTACTTCGACGCGGCGGCCGCGACCGCCCGCTCGCCCTGATGGTGGAACAGTCGCTGGAGCGCCGTCGGAGAGCAGTAAAAAGGCATTGCGAGCTTCTGGCCCATCACGGTCACGGAAAGATCCGCGGCTTCCACCCCGCGCAGCACGTTGGGCACTAGGTCGCAGCGCTCGAAGCTCGCCGTGTTGCGGCGATACGTCACTTCGTCATCCGCCGCTCCGTCGATATAGTTGAAAATCGGCCCCGGCAGCCGCCGCCTGGCCAGCTCGCGGAAGTCATGGAAGTTGTGGCAATCGCTCAAGCGCATGATGGTTGGCACCTAGCGATCGACGGATCGCAAAGTGCGAGCCGCGAGGTCAGGCGTCACTTGGGAGCGGCGGGCACAAGCCCGTAGCGGCTCATGACCGCCAACAGCGCAGCTTTGTCCGGTGGGCCACCTCTATTGACGACCTCTGCCACGTCTTCAAAGTACTTCGGCCCGATATCCGGCGCCAGGGTGATCAGGGCGCGAGCGACACGGTCAAAAGGGTTTGAGAATGCGTGGACCTCGCCCTTGGGCGTTTGTATGGTTTGCCCGGGGGTGAGATCCCTCGATTCGGAGCTTACCGTGTAGCGCAGCGTGCCCTCCAGGACATAGACGACTTCTTCGTTGCCGGTATGACTATGGGGGGGCGGTACGTTTGAGCCCGGCGGCACGGTGAGTTCGAACATCCCGAGGCTCGCACTTTGCGAACCGTCGATGAGATATCGGATCCGCAGCTGACCGACGTTGATTTCGACTGCACTCATGGTTTGAAGATGTCCGAGTTGGAGGAACGGTAGCTAGTCACGCCTAACGTTTCGCAGTCACCGGCGCATGCCGCCTTTGCGCGCGGCCGGTGCGCTGCGGGTTACGCGACATTCTGCATCTTGTTGGCGTAATCACGACCGGATGTCGACGGCGGTAGAGGCTTTCCGTCCTTGTGGTACAGCGCGATAGCTTCCTCGACTACGTGGCAGAGTTCATCAAACACCGCCTTCTCGTCTGCGCCGTGACAACCGCCGTAGATCAGGCCCGGAGAGCTGCCGACATAGCATTTGTCCTCCTCGGACCATTCCACAATCTTTGCGTATCGCGCGCTTTCCTTCATGACTTAGACTCCTCGATTGCTCGACGCACTGCCCGAACCTGATAGTGCTTCGCTTCATTGCCAGGAGCACCGGATATTGTGATTGGTTTCGTGACCTTCGGGTGTATGAAGTTCCGATGACTACCTTTGCCGCCGCGGTCGGCAAACCCCGCCTGCTGGAGATCAGAGATCAGTTCCCGGATCTTCGGCGGCACTAGCTCACCATCCGCAGCCAGGGGCGAGCTCGCGCACGGCGGCGGCGAGGGTTGCGGCGGCGCGCTGGGTGCCGCCTTCGGGCTGGCCGTGGCGGCCGAGGATGAGTTTGCGGGTTTCGAGTGCGCGGTCGACGGCGCGGCGGACGAGGTTGGCGGCGTCGCGCTCGCCGAGGTGGTCGAGCAGGAGGGCGGCAGAGAGGATCTGGGAGATGGGGTTGGCCTTGTCCTGGCCGGCGATGTCGGGCGCCGAGCCATGGATGGGCTCGAAGTAGGCGTGGCGGTCGCCGATGTTGCCCGAGGGGCACAGGCCGATTCCGCCGACGGTCGCGCCGCCGAGGTCCGAGAGGATGTCGCCCAGGAAGTTTTCCATCACCAGCACGTCGAAGCGCTGCGGCTCGAGCACCAGGGCCTGCGCCGCGGCGTCGGCGTAGAGGTGCTCGCGCCGCACGTCGGGGTAGGCTTCGCCGACCTCGTCGAACACGCGCCGGAAGAAGGCGAGCGAGGCGAGCACGTTGGCTTTGTCGACGCAGGTCACGAGCTTGGCGCGATCGCGCCGGCGCGCGAGCTCGAAGGCGTAGCGCGCGACGCGCTCGACGCCTTTGCGCGTCACGAGCATCGTGTCGGCCATCGCTTCGCTCGTGCCGATGCCCTTGCCGCGCGAAAGATAGAGCCCTTCGGTGTTCTCGCGCACGATGACGTAGTCGATCTCGCCCGCTTTGACCTTGAGCGGCGACTCGACCCCGGGCAGCAGGCGCACCGGGCGCAGGTTGGCGTAGGCGTCGAGGCCGATGCGCAGCACGCCGCCGAGCAGCCCGGCCTCGGTGCCGTCGGGCAGGCGCACCCCGGGCAGGCCGACCGGGCCCTTCAGTGCGGTGCCGGCCTGCTTGACCGCCTCGAAGGTGCCGGGCGCGAGGCTTGCGCCGCTCTTTTGGTAGAGGCCTGCGCCGCCTTCGCGCAGGTCGAGCTCGAGGCGGAAGCCGACCGCGTCCTGCGCCGCGCCGAGCACGAGCAGGGCGGCGTCGACCAGCTCGGGGCCGATGCCGTCGCCCTTGATGACGACGATGCGGTGCGTGCGCGAAGCTGACATGGGCGCCGATTATCGCCCGATTGCCAAGCGCCATGGCATGCGGCAATCTGCCCGTCATGCAAAACTGCTACGACCGTGCCGCCGAAGACCTGGGCAACGCGATTGCGCTCGAGCACGTCAACACCAGGATTCCCGACCAGCAGCTCGCCACCGCGTTCTACGTCAGCGCGCTCGGGCTGACGCGCGACCCCTACCTGATGACCGGCACCGGGAACATGTGGGCCAACGTCGGGCGCAGCCAGTTTCACCTTCCGACCGGCGCGCCGCAGGTGCTGCGCGGGCGGGTCGGCATCGTCGTCGCCGGGCGCGAGGCGCTGCTCGGGCGCCTGGCGCGGGCGCGCAAGGCGCTCGATGGGACGCGCTTCGCGTTCGCCGAGCACGAGGGCTTCGTCGAGGCGCTCAGCCCCTGGGGCAACGTGATCCGCTGCCATGAGCCCGAGGCGCGCTTCGGCCGCATCCGCCTGGGCATGCCCTACGTCGAGCTCGACGTGCCGCCCGGCAGCGCCGAGGGCATCGCGCGCTTCTACCGCCAGGTCGTGGGCGCGCCTGCGCGCCACGAGCGCGGCGCGGCGCAGGTGGCGGTCGGCCCGGACCAGGTGCTGGTGTACCGCGAGACCGAGCGCGAGCCTGCGCCCTACGACGGCCACCACGTGCAGATCTACGTGGCGGACTTTTCCGGGCCCTACCACCGGCTGCTCGAGCTCGGCCTGATCAGCGAGGAGAGCGACCAGCACCAGTACCGCTTTGCCGACCTGGTCGATCCGGCGGACGGAAACAAGCTGTTCGAGCTCGAGCACGAGGTGCGCAGCATGCGCCATCCGCTGTACGGGCGGCCGCTGGTGAACCGCGACCCGGCGCAGAGCAACGTCGATTACGCACCCGGCTACGACGCCGCGCCGGCGGCGCAGCCGCGCGCGGAGCGCGGGTGAGGGAACTTGCCGGTCTGAGCGCGAGCGGCGCTACGGGCGCGGATCGATCGGCAGGCTGGGCGCGATGGCGAGGTCCTGCTCGAGCAGCCGCGCGGCGCCGAGCAGCTCCGCGTCGCCGCGCGTGCGCCCTACGAGTTGCAGCCCGACCGGAAGCCCGTCCTTGGTGAAACCGCAGGGAATCGAGACCGCCGGGCAGCCGGTAAGCGTGATCACGAAGGTGAGGAACATCCAGTCGATGTAGGTGGTGAGCTTCTTGCCGGCGATCTCGGTCGGATAGGCCTGCTCGACCGGGTAGGGCGGCACCGCGACCGTGGGGCAGGCGAGCAGGTCGTACTGATCGAAGAAAGCGGCGACGCGGTGATAGAGCCCGGCACGCTCGCGCTCGGCGCGCAGCACCTCGTCTGCCGTCAGCTTGAGGCCCTTTTCGATGTTCCACACGATCGCCGGATTGATTCGCGCGCGCTCCTGCGGCAGAAGGTCTCCGCGCAGAGTTCCGAAAAGCACCGCGCGCAGGGTCTGAAAGACTTCGATTGAGCCGGAGAAATCCGGCGTCGCATCCTCGACTTCGGTGCCGAGCGCGGCAAAGCGCCGCGCCGCCTTGCGGCAGATGTCGGCCACCTCGGGATCCACGCTGGAGAGGCCGAGGTCGGGAGTAAAGCCAATGCGCTGCGGCGGTTTAGGCTCGCGCACGGCCTGAGCGAACGGTACGGCCGGAGCCGGAAGCGAGAGCGGATCGCGGCGGTGCTGAATGCACTGCGCATCCATCATCAGCGCGAGGTCGGCGACGTTGCGCGCCATGGGCCCCTCGACCCAAAGCGGATCGAACGCCAGCAGGCCCGCGCCGCGCGGCACGCGCCCGACCGACGGGCGCATGCCGGCGATGCCGCAGTAGCTCGCGGGGATGCGCAGGCTGCCGCCGAGATCGCTGCCCATCGCGAGCCATTGCGTTCCCGAGGCGAGCGACGCGGCCGCCCCGCCCGACGAGCCCCCCGCCGTCATGGCCAAATTCCACGGATTGTGCGTCTTGCCGTATACCGGGTTGAACGTGTTGGAGCCGGCGAACTCGGGCACATTCGACTTCGCCACGAAGATGGCGCCGCTCGCCTCGAGCGTGGCGACGGTGTAGTCGTTCTCCCGCGCGACGCTGTTGGCATAGATCGGTGAGCCGAAAGTGGTCCGCTGGCCGGCGACGTCGTTGTACTCCTTGGCCGCGATCGGCAGTCCGGCGAGCCACCCCGGGGCGGGATCGGTCGGGGGCTTGCGCGCCATGAACGCACGCGCCGACTCGCGCGCCTGGTCGAAGAAGCGCACGGGAAGCGCGTTCACCTTCGGTTCGACCTCGGCGATTCGCGCGTCGAGCGCGTCGATCAGATCCAACGGCGAGACTTCCCTCCGGCGCAGCAGCGCGACCACCTCGGTCGCCGTGAGGCGGATCAGGTCGGCGGCCATATCAGTCGAGCCCGATCATGCGGCCGATGGCGCTCAGGAATATTCCGACGCGCAGGCCCTCGGCCTGCAGCTCTTCCTTGTAGCGGTCGAACTGGCCGTGCACCGACTTCATGCGGTGCTCGATTTCCGGGTCCTGCGCGTCCGCGCGCTCGAGCAGGGCGCGCAGGGCCTCGACTTCGGCCCGCAGCTCCGCCTGACGGGCGCCGCCCGCCGGGAGCGAGGCGAGGTTGCCGGAGATCTCGTCCACCAGCTTCCTGGCGGCGTCGACGTCGATGCTGCGCTTGCTCATATCGCGGTTCCTTGGGGCAGAAGGGCGAGGATAAAACAGAAATTCTCTTTTTTACCGTGTGACCGGCGTTGCTGGTTCACTCCGGCTCCAGGTACCTGGCGTAAAGGAACAGGATGAGCGAGGCGGCGATGCCGAGGAAGGCGACGGTGAACGCGAGCCTTCTGCCTTGCCACAGGCCGGCGAACCAGCGCGTAAACTCCACCGCGAGCACGTTCGCCTTGCCGCCGAAGCGCTCGAGCTCGCGCTGGTAGGCCTTGGAGTCCGCGGCAGCGACTGGGTAGGCGACGCCGTTGATCACCTCGTAGCCGACCGCGCCGGCCGAGCTGTCCGTAGCCGTCAGGTAGATCGCGGCGGCCGCGCATAGGCCGAGCGCCAGCACGGCGATGCTGGCGCGATAGATTACTTTGCGGCGCCCCACGAGTCCCTCAGCGTGACGGTGCGGTTGAAGACGGCGGGATTCTTCCGGTCGGCGACGAAATAGCCGTGGCGCTCGAACTGGAAGCGCTCCTCGGGCTTTGCTGCGCGCAGCGCGGGCTCGAGGCGCGCGGTGATTGTCTTAATCGAATCCGGATGGAGGTCGTCGAGGCCGGCCGGCTGCGGCACGCGGAACAGGCGGTCGTACAGACGCACCTCGGCGGCGTGCGCGTGCTTCGCGCTCAGCCAGTGGATATTGCCCTTGACCTTGTAGCGCTCGGCGCCGGCGGTGCCGGATTTCGAGTCGGGATGGTAAGTGCAGTACACGACGCCGTCGCGCATGCCGCTGCACTTCACCACGTAGCCGTAGCGCAGCCGCACCTCGGCGCCCGGGGCGAGACGGAAGTAGCCCTTGGGCGGGGTCTCGGCGTAGTCTTCGCGCTCAATCCAAAGCTCGCGCGAGAACGGCAGCTCGCGCCTGCCCAGGACGGGATTCTGCGGGTGGTTGGGCGCCTCGCACGGCTCTTCCCTGCCTTCGGGGTAGTTCTCGATCACCAGCTTGAGCGGGTCGAGCACCGCGATGCGGCGCGGGGCGACCTCGTTCAGGTGCTCGCGCATGCAGTCTTCGAGGATCGTGAACCCGATCCACGAATCCGATTTGACGACCCCGATGCGCTCGGCGAAGCGGCGCAATCCCTCCGGCGTGTAGCCGCGCCGGCGCGCGCCGGCCAGGGTCGGCATGCGCGGGTCGTCCCAGCCCTCGACGTGGCCTTTGTCCACCAGTTCGATCAGCCTGCGCTTGCTGAGCAGCACATGGGTGAGGTTCAGGCGCGCGAACTCGATCTGCTGCGGCAGCGGCCGCTCGAGCAGGCCCGCTTCGGCCAGGCGCTCGTTGAACCAGTCGTACAGCGGGCGGTGATCCTGGAACTCGAGCGTGCAGATCGAGTGAGTGATGCGCTCGATCGCGTCCGAGACGCCGTGCGCCCAGTCGTAGCTCGGGTAGATACACCAGGCGTCTCCGGTGCGGTGATGCTCGGCGTGGCGGATGCGGTACATGACCGGGTCGCGCAGATTGATGTTGCCGCTTTGCATGTCGATCCTGGCGCGCAGCACGTGCGTGCCGTCCGGAAAGTTTCCGGCTTTCATTTGTTCCAGGAGTTCAAGACTCTCTTGCGGACTGCGTTCCCGGAAAGGACTGTTGCGCCCGTGCTCGGTGAGCGTTCCGCGGTGGGCGCGCATCTCCTCGGCGCTGAGCGAGTCGACGTAGGCCAGGCCGCGCTCGATCAGGTTGCGCGCGAAGCCGTACAGCTGCTCAAAGTAATCCGAGGCGTAGTATCGGTGCTCGCCCCAATCGAAGCCGAGCCAGCGCACCGCGTCGATGATCGAATCGACGTATTCCTGCTCTTCCTTCGCCGGGTTGGTGTCGTCGAAGCGCAGGTGGCACACGCCGCCGTAGTCGCCCGCCAGGCCGAAGTTGAGGCAGATCGATTTCGCGTGGCCGAAGTGCAGGTAGCCATTGGGCTCCGGCGGAAAGCGCGTGCGCACCGCCTTGTGCTTGCCGCTGGCCAGGTCGTGCTCGACAATCTGGCGGATGAAATTCGACCCCGAGGGGGCGTTCGGAGACTTGCTCGCGGGCGGGGCCATGCAGAGATAAGCGCTGATTCAGGAAGGGAATTCTACTCTAGCTGCAATGCGGCATGGGCGCGTTGTCCCGCTTTTTGTCCCGCTCAGCGCGACCACGCGCGGTCCGCGCCGGCGTCCAATGGAAGCGCTACATTCACATTGGAGACCAAGCCATGAGCTGGAAGATCGAAGGAACCTATTTCGAAAGCTGCAATTGCGAAGCGGCCTGTCCCTGCGTGTTCCTCAGCAAGCCGACGGATGGAGAGTGCGAAGCGCTGGTCGCCTGGCACATCGACAAGGGAAAGTTCAACGACGTTGCGCTCGACGGGCTCAACGTCGCCTTCGCGGTACGCGCGCCCGGCCACATGGCGCAGGTCAAGTGGGACGCCGCGGTGTACCTCGATGAGCGGGCGAACGAAAAGCAGAAGGAGGCGCTGACCAGGATCTTCGCCGGCCAGGCGGGCGGGCATCCCGAGCGGCTCGCCTCGCACGTGGGCAAGATCCTCGGCCTGGCGAGCGTGCCGATCAAGTATTCGGCCGCGGGCAAGCAGCGCAGCATGACGATACCCAACATCGCCGAGGTCTCGATCGAGGCGCTCGAAGGGCAGGGCGGAGCCGAGATCACGGTCACCAACCACCCTCTTTGCATCGCGCCCGGGAACCCCGCGGTCACCGCGCGCTCGAAGAAGCTGAGCTACAAGGATCACGGCATGAGCTGGGAGGTTTCGGGCAAGAACGGTTTCTTCTCGCCGTTCCAGTACGCGGCGTGATGAGCTTCGGCATGCTGGCGGCGATGTGGGCCGCGATGATGGCGGCCATGATGGCGCCCGCCGCCGCGCCCTCGTACCTGCTGCACGTGCGCATGTCGAAGCGTGCGCTCGATTCGGCGGCATACCTTGCCGCCTATCTCGGTGCCTGGGCCGCGGCCGGCGTCGCCTATGCACTCGTGCAGTGGGGGCTGCAGCGCGCGGGCTTGATCACGCCCGACATGCGCTTTGCCAGCGGCCCGCTCGCCGGAGCGCTGCTGGTCGCCGCGGGTGCCTGGCAGTGGTCGCCTCTCAAGGCGAGTTGCGTCGCGCACTGCCGCTCGCCGCTCGGCTTCATGCTGAACGAGTGGCGCGACGGCCCGGCCGGCGCGGCGGGCATGGGGTTGCGCTATGCGGCCTGGTGCGTCGGCTGCTGCTGGCTGTTGATGGCAGTGCTGTTCGTCGCCGGTGCGATGAGCTTCGCCTGGGCGCTCGCGATCTCGGCCTACGTGCTCGCCGAGCGCCTGCTTCCGCTGGGACGCGCGTTCGACCGCGCGGTGGGTGCAGCGCTCGCAGCCTGGGGCATCTGGCTGGTCGGCGCGGCGCTGGTCTGAGTCGCGCGCCGGCTACATCTGGCGAAACAGCTCGACGTACAGGCGGCTGACCGGCAGCGTTTCCTTACGATGCTTCAGGCGCAGGGATACGCGCCCTACCTCGTCGCGCAGCGCCTCGGCTACCTGGTCCAGGTTGACGATGCTGCCGCGGTGCACCTGACGGAAGCGCTCGGCGGGTAGGCGCGCGAGCAGTTCCTTGAGCGGAGTGCGGATCAGCGCCTCGGCGCCGTCGCGCGTCGCGACTGAGGTGTACTTGTCCCCGGCGCGGAAGTAGCACACCTCGTCCAGCGGGATGATCCTGACCGCGTTGCCGACGCCGGCCTGGATGTGGCGCAGCGGTTCCGCGGCCGGCGGCGCGGCCGTCAGCGCGCGCAGCTGCGCGAGCAGCGCGTCGAGCCCCGCAGGCTGCGCGAGCGAGGACTGCAGGCGCGCGACGCAGCGCGCCAGCCGCTCCATCGCGACCGGCTTGAGCAGGTAGTCGGTCGCGGCCAGGTCGAAAGCCTTGAGCGCGAACTCGTCGTAGGCGGTGACGAACACCAGCGCCGGCGGGCGCGCGCCCGGCGCGATCCGATCGGCAAGCTCCTCGGCTACTTCGAGCCCGCTCAGCCCCGGCATGCGGATGTCGAGGAAAGCCACCTCGGGCGCGAGCTCGAGCAGCTTCTCGAGCGCCTCGGCTCCGCTCGCCGCGACGTGCGCGATCAGGGCGTCGAGGTTGGCGAGCGTGTTGAACAGGAAGTGCGGCTCGATCTGCGCCTGCAGCATGCGAAGCTGCGCCTCGAGCGCGCGCCGCTCGACCGCCTCGGTGTGCGCGCGGGCGTTCGCGAGCCGCGCGCGGTTCCAGAAGAACCAGCTCCCGAGCAGCCCGCCCCAGAGCGTGAGCACGACGGTCTTGGCCGCGTCCGGCTCGCTGACCGCGGCCGGCTGCCAGGGATAGCCGAGGATCGCGGCCGCCAACGCCGTGCCGCCGAAGTAGCCGACCAGCATGCCCAGCGCGGCCAGCGCGAGCAGAATGCCGAACGAGCCCGTGCCCCGCGGCCAGAAGGCGCGCCGCAGCAAGTCGACCGTCAAGTACACCAGCAGGCCGATACACTGGCTGAACACGAAGTTGTCGAGCAGGCCGGAATCGCGCTGCACCAGCGTGATCGAGAGCGCGAGCAGCGTGTTGAACGCGGCAACGATCGCCGCATTGCGCGGCAGGGTGGCGAAGGAGCGCATCACGAGTGCCGATTGTCCCTTAGATCAGGCCGAGAGTTCATGCCGGCCAGTCTCGGCGCCGGGCGGACCGCCCGCCAGCGGATTGCGACCAACTGCGGCATGCGGGGGGCGAACCGCATACCGCGCCGGCGGACGGTATGATCCGGGCATGGACGCCTACGACCGCAAGCGTCCGGCGCGGAATCGGACTCCAGGATGATTGCCGAGCTGCTCGAGCGCCACTGGCTCACGCTGCACGGTGTGCTGGCCGTGCTCGGGCTCGCGATCTACGTGGTCGGTTCGCGCACCCTGCGCCAGCGCCGGCGCCCTTCGGCCGCGATCGCCTGGGTCATCGCGCTGCTGCTGCTGCCCTACGTCGCGCTGCCGCTGTACATGGTGTTCGGCACGCGCAAGATCATGGACCCGCGCCAGGCCGCGGGGCCGCAGGCGCATGCGGCGCGCGTCGCCGGCGACCCGGAGACGCCCGAAGTGCACCTGCGCCAGCTCGCTGCCGCGATGTCGCTGCCGGAGGCGGCCTCGTACCGGCAATTGAGCATCCACCGGGACGGGGCGCAGGCGCTGCAGGCGCTGCGCGATCTGATCGACGGCGCGGCGCGCACGCTCGAGATCTGCACCTTCGTGTTCGGCAAGGACGCGATCGGCCGGGAGATCGCTCAGCGCCTCGAGCGCCGCGCGCGCGACGGAGTGCGGGTGCGCCTGCTGGTGGACGGGATCGGGGCCTACCTTTCGGGCCTGCCGGATTTCGCGCCGCTGAGATCCGCCGGAGTGGAAACGGCGCTGTTCGTGCCGCCGCTGCGCTCGTCGCTGCGGGGCCGCACCAACCTGCGCAATCACCGCAAGATGGCGCTCGCGGACGGCGAGCGGCTGTGGTGCGGCGGCAGGAACCTGGCGCGCGAATATTTCGACGACGGCGCGGCGCCGGCGCGCAGGACGCGGCCTTGGATCGACTTGAGCTTCGACCTGCGCGGGCCGCTCGCCGGGCAGGCGCAGCAGCGTTTCGAGCAGGACTGGGCGTTCGCCACCGAGCAGCCCGCGCCCGAGGCGTCGCCCCCGGTGCAGGCCGAGGCGCCTGCGCCCAGGGGGCAGCTGATCGCGAGCGGCCCCGACCAGGCCGACGACACGCTCTACACCTTACTCGTCTCGGGCTTCTTCGCCGCGCGCCGGCGCATCCTGGCGGTCACGCCGTACTTCGTCCCCAACTCGACCCTGCTGATGTCGCTCGCGCTCGCGGCGCGGCGCGGGGTGACGGTCGACCTGGTGATGCCGGCGAAATCGAACCACCTGTTGGCCGACATGGCGCGCCATCGCGCGCTGCGCGAGCTGGCCGGCGCCGGGGCGCGGGTCTGGTTTGTGCCGCGCATGATCCACGCCAAGGCGGTGGTGATCGACGACGACCTGGCGCTGGCCGGATCGGCCAACCTGGACGAGCGCAGCCTGTTCCTGAACTACGAGCTGATGGTCGCGTTCTACGATGCGGCCGAGATCGAGCGCTTCGCGGCCTGGATCGCGCGTCAGCGCGCCGCCGCCGCGGCCTACCGCCCGCGCCCGCCGGGGCTGGTGCGCGACGTTGCCGAGGGCTTGCTGCTATGGCTGGCGTTCCAGCTCTGAGCGGCTTCCCGGCGTGTGCCGGACGGCTCCCTCAGGCGAGGTGACACCGGTTGCGGCCGCCGGCCTTGGCCTGGTACATGGCGCCATCGGCGCGCCGGATCAGGTCGCTCGCGTCGCTTGGGCCTTCGGCCGGAAACGCAATTCCTGCGCTCGTGGTCGCCGTCACCGCCCGCTCGCCGATCGCGACCGGTTCCTGCATGTAGGCGACCAGCTTGCGTCCGACCTTGAGCGCATCATCGGCGTTCGCCAGGTTCTCGAGCAGGACCACGAATTCGTCGCCGCCGATCCGGCTCACCAGGTCGCTCGCGCGCACGCAGCGCCGGATGCGGGCGGCGAAGGCCTTGAGCACCTCGTCCCCGGCCTGGTGGCCGAGGGAATCGTTGATGCCTTTGAAATTGTCGATGTCCAGGTACATGAGGGCCAGCGCCGTACCGGTACGCCGCGTGCGCTTGAGCGCCTGCTGCAGGTGGTCCTCGAACAGAGCCCGGTTGGGCAGCCCGGTGAGCTGATCGTGGTGCGCCTTGTGCGCAAGCTCCTGCTCGAGCGCCTTGCGGTCCGAGATGTCGATCGCGAGGATGAACATTCCGGCCACCTTGCCGTCGTCGTCTACGTGCGGCACGTAGACGTTGTGCAGGTAGTGGCTGCGCTGGTTGGCGGTCACGGTCCGGTCGTGCATGGTGCGGCGCCCCGCCAGCGCACGGTCGATATGAGGCTTGGCCTCGGCGTACTTCTGGCCCAGAACGTCGCGCATCGTGCGCCCGATCATCTGTTCGGGCGCGAGGCCGAACAGCGTTTCGTAGGCCCGGTTGGCGAAGCGGTAGGTCTCGGTCGCATCGACGTAAGCGACCAGCGCCGGGACATGGTCGATCACCAGGCGCAGATGGTCGGCGACGAGGTTCGAATCCGGTTTGCTGGAAGGCGCCTGGGAACGAGATTCGATCATCGCGGTCGAAGTGGATCGGTTGCCTGGGATCAATTCCGACGGTTACCTGGGGCAGGAATCCTCGCCTATAGTATGACCATGCTCGGTTCGCACGCGATGGAATCGAACCAAATCCTGGCGTTTGTCCTCGCCGGCGGGGAAGGCACGCGGCTGCGGCCGCTGACTCGCGAGCGAGCCAAACCCGCGCTGGCGTTCGCCGGCGGCTACCGCCTGATCGATTTCGTGCTGAGCAACCTGGTCAATTCGGACGTTGGCTCGATTTACGTCCTGGCGCAATACAAGCCGCACCCGCTGCTCGAGCATATCGCGGCGGTCTGGGGACCGCGCGTGAGGGTGCTCCTGCCGCGTGCGGGTAACGGCCGGGGGTACGCCGGCACCGCTGCTGCAGTGCAGCAGAATCTGGACGCGGTCGCGCGCGACCGCCCGGAATTGGTGGCGGTGTTTGCCGCGGATCACGTTTATCGCATGGATGTGCGCCAGATGGTGGCATTC